>NZ_JBHYKH010000075.1:6527-24830 GCF_042741275.1 Streptomyces sp. NPDC058964 | reverse complement strand
GCATCCAACTCACCGAACGACAACCGGCCATCATCACCCACCACCGCCACCGCACCCGGCGACACCACCACCTGACGCTCCACCAACTCATGGAGCGAGGCGTCCTGGTCGAAGGGGACGGTGCTCGCGTTCAGGTCGTGCACCAGCCGGTCGAGTTCTCCGGCCGGCAACAGGGAGGTGGCGTCGACGGCCGCGTCCGGTGCCGTGCTCATCGTCTCCAGCACGGTGCGGAACATCTGGGCGAGCCGCTCGCCGTTCGCACGGCTGACCGCGTGGGTGTGCGTGTGCACGGTGAGGCCGGCCGGGCCGGCCACGACGAACAGGGCGAACACGTTCGAGCTCGATCCCATGCTCGCCGCGAGGTCGACGGCGCCGCCTGTGGTGTCGGCCGCCGCGGCCTGCTCGGCAGCGCGGAAGTCCTGGTAGCTGAAGTGGACGTCGATGAGGCGGTCGCCGTCGAAGAGCTCCCGCTGGATCGCCGGCATGGGGAACATGCGGTGCTCCCACACCTCCGTCTCCCGCGCGAAGACCTGCCGCACCAGCTCCCGCCAGGACCGTGCGCTGCGATCCGCGGCGAACGGCAGGACGTTGAGGTACATGCCGTGCACCCGCTCGGCGCCAAGCGCCTCGGGGCGGATGTGGCAGGTCAGACCCGTGTGGAAGGTGGGCTCGTCGGTGAGCATGCCGACGACCTTCTGATGAGCGGCGTGGACGACGCTCTTCACCGAGGTGCCGGCCGTGGCGGCGAGCTCTCGGAGCGAGTCCTCGAGGTCCGCGTAGCCGACGTGGATCTCGTACTGCTCGCGGGGAGTGTCCGGCGCGTCGGCCCATGCGGCCGGCAGACCGAACTTGGCGTGACCGTCGACGACGCCCTGCCAGTAGGCACGGTCCGCCGGGCTCCGCAGCGCCGCCAGTTCACCCGCTATGGCGTCGGCGAAGCGCACTGCGGGCGGCGTCCAGGGAGTGGCCCCCCGCCCGTCCCGGAACTGCCGGAAGCAGCCGATCAGCTCAGCCATGAGGGAGTGGTGGCTCCAGCCGTCCAGGATGACGTGGGCCTGGGTGACGGTGAACTGCCAGCTGCCGTCAGCGCACAGGTGCACGGCGACCCGCAGGAGTGGGGCGCGCTCCAGGTCGAAGACGGCCTCGCTCTCGGTCTCGACGAAGGCCCGCAGGGCCTGCTCGGTCTCGTCCGCTCCGAGCGTGGTCAGGTCCGTGCACTCGACCTGCGTCTCGGAGGCGGCGTGCACGAGTTGCATCGGCACGGAGTAGGTCTCCAGGTCGATGGACGTACGCAGCACCTCGTGCCGCTCCGTCAGCACGGCCATGGCCTGACGCAGGGCGTCCAGCGAGAACCGCTCATCGCGTACACGCAGCGACACCACGTTGTGGTAGCTGCGTGCGCCACCCTTGGCCAGCATCTCCACGACCATGCCGGTCTGCGCCTGGGAGAGCGGGTAGGCGTCGACGACCTCTCCGGGCAGCTTGGCCCGGTCCTCGTCCGGGACGAGCGCGAAGGGCTGGACGGCCGCGGTGTCTCGTCGGTCGGTGGCCTCGGCCGCCTCGTCGGCCCGGCCCGGCTGCGCGGCGGCCAGCGCGGCGACGGTACGTGCCGCGAAGACCTCCTGCATGGTCGTCTCGATTCCGGTGGTGCGCAGGGCGCCCACGAGGGTGACGGCACGGATGGAGTCACCACCGAGGTCGAAGAACGAGTCCTCCACCCCGACCTGCTCCAGCCCGAGCACCTCACTCCACACAGCCGCGATCCGGGCTTCCGTCTCAGTACGCGGCGCCACATACGCACCACGAGCGAAGGCGTCCTGCTCGGGGGCGGGCAGGGACCGCTTGTCCAGCTTGCCGTTCGGCGTCAGCGGCAGGGACTCCAGCTCCACGAACGCCGCCGGAACCATGTAGTCGGGCAGTGAACGACCCAGCTCGGTGCGCAGGGAGGCGAGATCGACGGTGGCTGCCGGTGCGGGCACGTAATACGCCACCAGACGCTTGTCGCCCGGGGTGTCCTCACGGACCACGACCACCGCGTCCCGGAACGCCGGATGTGCCGACAGCACGGACTCGATCTCACCCAGCTCGATCCGATACCCACGGATCTTCACCTGGTCGTCGATACGACCCAAAAACTCCAGACTCCCGTCCTCACGACGCCGCGCCAAGTCACCGCTGCGATACAGACGCGCACCCGCCGGACCGAACGGATCAGGCACGAACCGCCCCGCCGTCAGCCCCGCACGCCCCAGATAACCCCGCGCCACACCCGGACCACCCACATGAATCTCACCCGGCACACCCACCGGCACCAACTCACCATCAGAGCCGAGCAGATGAATCGACAAGTCGGCCAACGGACGCCCGATGGCATTGCCGGCCTCGGCGGCGAAATCCTCCTCGGACAAACGGTGGTAGGTGGAGTGCACGGTGGTCTCGGTGATCCCGTACATGTTCACCAGAGCCGTACGCCCAAGACCGAGCCGGGACACCCACGGCTGAAGGTCACCGACCTCCAGCTTCTCCCCCGCGAAGACCACCGCACGCAGGGCAAGCCGCTCCACACGCCCGTCCCCGTCAGCCGCGGCCGCCACCAGCGAACGGAACGCCGACGGCGTCTGCGACAACACCGTCACCCGCTCCCGCACCAACAGATCCAGGAAATCATCCGGCGACTGCGCCACCTCACGCGGCACCACAACCACCCGGCCGCCATGCATCAACGCGCCCCACATCTCGAACACCGACACATCAAAGGCGTACGAATGGAACAACGAGAACACATCCGACTCATCGAACGCGTAATGCTCCTGACACACCGACAACAACCGCACCACACTCGCGTGCTCCAGGCACACACCCTTCGGACGCCCCGTCGAACCCGACGTATAAATCACATACACCGCATTCGACGGCGACACCCCCACACCCGGCCCCGACACCCCACACGACGCGATACCCTCCGGGTCCGCCCCGTCCAACACCACGACAGGCCCCGCATGGAAACCCTCCACCAGCGGCCGCAGACCCTCCTGCGTCACCACCAGCGACACCCCGGCATCCGAAGCCACAAACCCCAGCCGCTCAGCAGGATTCACCGGATCCAACGGCACATAACCCGCACCCGACTTCAACACACCCAGCAAAGCCGGAACCAGATCCGCACCACGCTCCAGACACACACCCACCAACGACTCAGGACCCACCCCCCGCCCCACCAGATACCCCGCCAGACGATTCGCCCGCGCATCCACCTCCCCGTACGACAGCTCAACACCACCCGCCACCACAGCCACCGCATCAGGATCCAAGGCCACCTGCTCCTCGAACACCTCATGCACACACCGCTCCACCGCAGCAACAGCAGCACCACCGGCAGCCTCACCCAGCAGACGCTCACGCTCCCCCGCCGGCAGATACACCGCACGCGCGTCACCATCGGCACCGGACGCCATGGCCTCCAGAACCGCCCGGTACATCCCGGCAATCCGATCGCCGTGCTCCTGGCTGAGCGCGGGAACCCCGACGGTCAGGATGATGTGCCCGCCGCGTGACGAGACGGTGAGCGGGAGTTCGGTGGGGCTGTCGTCGATGCCGCCCAGAGGATCGATCAGGTCGCTGTCGACCTGACGGAAGTCCTGGTAGTTGAAGAAGACGTCCACCAGGCGGCCACCGCCGGCCTCGCGCTGGATCTCCGGCATCGGGAAGCGGCGGTGACCCCACAGCTCCACCTCACGGGCGAATACCTGCTCGACCAGCTCGCGCCACGTCCGGGCGGAGCGGTCGGCGACGAACGGCAGCGTGTTGAGCTGCATGCCGATCAGCCGGTCGGCGCCCTCGGCCTCGGGCCGGGCGTGACAGACGAGACCGGTGTGGAAGGCGGGCTCGTCGGTGAGCATGCTCATCACCTTCAGGTGCGCGGCGAGCAGCACGCTCTTGAGCGGCACGTTCAGGGCCGTGGCCATCTCCCGCAGGCCGTCGGTGAGGTCGTCGTAGGCGACCCGGACGCCGTAGGACTCGTCGGGCCTGCCACTCTCGCCCCACTCCGCGGGGAGTGTGAACCGTGCGAACCCGTCGATGGTGTCGCGCCAGTAGGCGCGGTCCTCCTCGGAGTCCAGGGCTGCCAGCTCACCGGCGATGAAGTCGGCGTAGCGGACCGCGGGGACCTCGTAGGGCTCCGGTGCGAGGCCATCACGCAGCCGGGCGTAGCAGCCCAGGAGTTCCATGAGCAGGGACTCATGGCTCCAGCCGTCCAGAATCACGTGGGGGCTGGTGACCGACAGCCACCAGCCGTCGGCGTCGGTGGTGTGGACGAACAGACGGATCAGCGGAGCGACGCCGAGGTCGAGGGGGAGGGAGCGTTCGGCGCGGACGAAGGCGCGCAGCGCGTCCTCGGTCTCCGGTCGGCCGGCGGCACCCAGGTCCCGTACGCCGAGAGTGACGTCGGCGACGCGGTGGACCAGTTGGAGCGGCCGGGAGTAGTCGGTGACGTGGACGGAGGTGCGGAGCGCCTCGTGGCGTGCCGCGACGGTGCGCCACGCCTCTCGCAGCGCGTCGGCGACGAACGGCTTCTCGTCCCGGATCCGGACCGTGGAGATGGTGTGGTACGCGTTCGTCTCGCCCCCGACGAGCATTTCGGCGACCATGCCGGTCTGCACCTGGGACAGCGGGTAGGCGTCCACCAGGCCGTCGGGCAGCTCGGCCCGGTCCTCGGGCGGCACCAGCGCGAACGGCTCGGTCCCCGTGATGCCCCGCGGCTCCTGGGGGCCGTCCGTCAGGGCGGCGCTCAGGGCCGCCACCGTGCGGGCCTCGAAGACCTGCTGGATCGTCGCGGGAAAGCCCGCCGCGCGCAGCGCGCCGACCAGGGCCACTGCACGGATGGAGTCACCGCCGAGGTCGAAGAACGAGTCCTCGGCACCGACCCGGTCCACGCCCAGGACCTTCGACCACACGGCCGCGATGCGCTCCTGCCGCGTGTCGTGCGGGGCGACGTAGCGGCCGCGGGCGAAGTCCTCCTGGGCCGGAGCGGGCAGGGCGCGCCGGTCGGCCTTTCCGTTGGGCGTGACCGGTATGCGCTCGAGCCGTACGAACGCCGCGGGAACCATGTGCTCCGGAAGGGAGCGGCCGAGCTCGGCCCGGAGGGAGGCGGGCCCGGAGTCCGCCCGGTCGGTACCGGCGGCCGGCACGCAATAGGCGACCAGCCGCTTGTCACCGGGGGTGTCCTCACGGACCAGCACGGCCGCGTCGCGGACGGTGGGCAGCCGCATCAGGGCCGCCTCGATCTCCTCGGGCTCGATCCGCACACCGCGGATCTTGACCTGGTTGTCGGTGCGGCCGAGGAACTCCAGGGTGCCGTCGGCCAGCCACCGGACCCGGTCGCCGGTGCGATACATCCGTGCGCCCGGCTCCCCGTGGGGGTCGGGGACGAAGCGCTCGGCGGTCAGCGCCGGGCGACGCAGATAGCCGCGGGCCACCGCGACGCCGCCGACGTGGAGTTCACCGGGTATCCCCACGGGCTGCGGCAGCAGGTCCGCGCCGAGCACGTACAGCCGGATGTTCTGCATCGCCGTACCGATGGGGAGGCGGTCGAGACCGTCGGGCAGCGTGCCCCGGACGGGCCACACCGTGCAGTCGATCGATGCCTCGCTGGGCCCGTACTGGTGAAAGACCTCGGCTCCGGGCACCTCCGCCAGCACACGTCGCAGCAGCGGTGCCGGCATCTCCTCGCCGCCGCACGCGATCGCGCGGAGCGAGGAGCATCCGGCCAGGCCGCCGCCCTCCTCCAGGAGGAGCGCCAGCATCGATGGAACGAAGTCGACCATGGTGACGCCGTGTTCACGGATCATCGATGCCAGGTACGCGGGGTCGCGGTGACCACCGCGGGTGGCGATCACCAGCCGGGCCCCGGCCATCAGGGTGCCGAAGATCTCCCAGGTGAAGACGTCGAATCCGGCTGCCGTCTTCTGCAGGACGACGTCGTCGGCGGTCAGCCGGAAGAGACGCTGCGTGGCATCGAGGCGGTTGACGACGCCCCGGTGGGTGTTGAGCACACCCTTGGGGCGGCCGGTGGAGCCCGAGGTGAAGACGACGTACGCCCCGGAGTCGGAGGACGCCGTCGGCGTGAGGTCTTCGGCAGGTTCCGCCGCCCACTGTTCCTCGTCGTCGATGCACAGCAGAGCCGCCGACGTCGCGGGCAGGCTCTCGCGCAGCCGCTGTTCGGTCACGATGACCGGGGCCGCCATGTCTTCGACCATTCCGGCGAGGCGGTCTGCGGGGTACTCCGGGTCCAGGGGGGCGTAGGCTCCGCCCGCCTTGGACACCGCGAGCGTGGCGATCACGAGCTCGGCCGAGCGTTCCAGGCACAGGCCCACCACGGAGTCGGCGCGCACGCCCGCCGTCCGCAGACGGTGAGCCAGCCGGTTCGCCCGGGCATTGAGGTCCGCATAGGTCAGCTCGGTGGCCTCGCACACGACGGCCACGGCATCCGGCGTGCGGGCCGCCTGTGCCTCCACGAGCTCGTGCAGGCACCTCTCCGGCACGTCACGGGTCTCCCCCTGCCACGTGTCGAGGACGAGCCGACGCTCGTGGTCGGGCAGGAACGACGCCCGCGCGTCGCCGTGGGCGTCGTCGGCCATGGCTTCCAGCACCGACCGGAACAGGCCGAGGATCCGACGGCCGTGGACCCGGGCCAGGTCGCGGGTGCTGGCCTGGAGCGAGATCCGGCCGGGCGAGGCGGTGATGCTGAGCGCGAACTCGGTGACGCCGTTGCCGAAGCTGCCACTGGTGTCCACCTTGCCGGTGTCCACGTGGTGGAAGTTCTGGTAGTTGAAGAGGGAGTCGATGAGCCGGCCGCCGCCCGCCTCGCGCTGGATCTCCGGCATCGGGAAGCGCCGGTGACCCCACAGCTCCACCTCACGGGCGAAGGTGCCCCGCACCAGTTCGAGCCAGGTGCGGGCCGAGCGGGCCGCCGGGACGGGCAGGGTATTGAGGTACATGCCGTACACCCGGTCCGCGCCCGTGACCTCCGGCCGTGCGTCGCACACCAGGCCGGTGTGGAAGGCCGGCTCGTCGGTGAGTATGCTCATCACCTTCAGATGAGCCGCGAGCAGCACGCTCTTCAGTGAGGCGTCGGCCGTGCTGGCCAAAGCCCGCAGACGGGGCTCCAAGTCGTCGGTCGCGACGTCGAGCGCGTACTCCTCACCGGGCCCCTGCGTGGTGCCCTCCCAGCCGTGCGGAAGTTTGAAGGGCACGTGCGCGTCGACGACGCCGCGCCAGTAGGCGCGGTCCTCCTCGGAGGCCAGCGACTCCAGCTCACCCGCGATGAAGTCGGCGTAGCGGACGTCGGGAGCGTCGTACGGCTCCGGCTCCGCCCCGTCCCGCAGCCGCATGTAGCAGGTGAGCAGCTCCATCAACAGGGAGTGATAGCTCCAGCCCTCCATGATGGGGTGGCACTCGGTCACCGAGATCCACCAGCCGTTGGTGTCGGTGGTGTGGGCGAAGTACCGCATCAGCGGAGGCGCGGAGAGAGCAAAGGGCCTGGCCCGTTCGGCGGCGGTGAACGCCCGCAGTGTCTCGTGCTGTGCGTCCTCGTCGAGCGCCCCGAGGTCCGCCACGCCCATCACCGGGTCGGCGCCGGCGTGCACGAGCTGCATCGGCACGGAGTACGTCTCGAGGTCGATGGAGGTGCGCAGCGTTTCGTGCCGGGCCACGACGATACGGCCGGCCTCGGCGAACGCCTCGCGGGAGAAGGGCTTGTCGTCGCGGATCCGGTACGTGGAGACGTTGTGGTAGTGGTTGCGGCTGGTGTCCGCCAGCATCTCCACGACCATGCCGGTCTGCGTGCGGGAGAGCGGGTAGGCGTCGACGACTTCTTCAGGCAGCTTGGCCCGGTCCTCGGCCGAGATCAGCGCGAAACGCTCCACGCTCGGCACCGCGACCGCATCCCCGGGCAGGTCCTGGGTGCCCAGCAGATCGCAGAGGGCGGCGACGGTGCGGGCCGCAAAGACGTCGCGTACCGCGACCTCGATTCCGGTGGCGCGCAGGGCGCCGACCAGGGCGACGGCACGGATGGAGTCACCACCGAGGTCGAAGAACGAGTCCTCCACCCCGACCTGCTCCAGCCCGAGCACCTCACTCCACACAGCCGCGATCCGGGCTTCCGTCTCAGTACGCGGCGCCACATACGCACCACGAGCGAAGGCGTCCTGCTCGGGGGCGGGCAGGGACCGCTTGTCCAGCTTGCCGTTCGGCGTCAGCGGCAGGGACTCCAGCTCCACGAACGCCGCCGGAACCATGTAGTCGGGCAGTGAACGACCCAGCTCGGTGCGCAGGGAGGCGAGATCGACGGTGGCTGCCGGTGCGGGCACGTAATACGCCACCAGACGCTTGTCGCCCGGGGTGTCCTCACGGACCACGACCACCGCGTCCCGGAACGCCGGATGTGCCGACAGCACGGACTCGATCTCACCCAGCTCGATCCGATACCCACGGATAGTCACCTGGTCGTCGATACGACCCAAAAACTCCAGACTCCCGTCCTCACGACGCCGCGCCAAGTCACCGCTGCGATACAGACGCGCACCCGCCGGACCGAACGGATCAGGCACGAACCGCCCCGCCGTCAGCCCCGCACGCCCCAGATACCCCCGCGCCACACCCGGACCACCCACATGAATCTCACCCGGCACACCCACCGGCACCAACTCACCATCAGAGCCGAGCAGATGAATCGACAAGTCGGCCAACGGACGCCCGATGGCATTGCCGGCCTCGGCGGCGAAATCCTCCTCGGACAAACGGTGGTAGGTGGAGTGCACGGTGGTCTCGGTGATCCCGTACATGTTCACCAGAGCCGTACGCCCAAGACCGAGCCGGGACACCCACGGCTGAAGGTCACCGACCTCCAGCTTCTCCCCCGCGAAGACCACCGCACGCAGGGCAAGCCGCTCCACACGCCCGTCCCCGTCAGCCGCGGCCGCCACCAGCGAACGGAACGCCGACGGCGTCTGCGACAACACCGTCACCCGCTCCCGCACCAACAGATCCAGGAAATCATCCGGCGACTGCGCCACCTCACGCGGCACCACAACCACCCGGCCGCCATGCATCAACGCGCCCCACATCTCGAACACCGACACATCAAAGGCGTACGAATGGAACAACGAGAACACATCCGACTCATCGAACGCGTAATGCTCCTGACACACCGACAACAACCGCACCACACTCGCGTGCTCCAGGCACACACCCTTCGGACGCCCCGTCGAACCCGACGTATAAATCACATACACCGCATTCGACGGCGACCCCCCCACACCCGGCCCCGACACCCCACACGACGCGATACCCTCCCGGTCCGCCCCGTCCAACACCACGACCGGCCCCGCATGGAAACCCTCCACCAGCGGCCGCAGACCCTCCTGCGTCACCACCAGCGACACCCCGGCATCCGAAGCCACAAACCCCAGCCGCTCAGCAGGATTCACCGGATCCAACGGCACATAACCCGCACCCGACTTCAACACACCCAGCAAAGCCGGAACCAGATCCGCACCACGCTCCAGACACACACCCACCAACGACTCAGGACCCACCCCCCGCCCCACCAGATACCCCGCCAGACGATTCGCCCGCGCATCCACCTCCCCGTACGACAGCTCAACACCACCCGCCACCACAGCCACCGCATCAGGATCCAAGGCCACCTGCTCCTCGAACACCTCATGCACACACCGCTCCACCGCAGCAACGGCACGAGGCCCCGCAGTCAGCAGCGCCTTCTCCGTGTCGTCGAGCATCCCGAGCCTGGAAACAGGGGTCGCGGGATCCGACACCGCGGCATCCAGCAGGCGCAGCCAGTGTCCGGCCATTCGCTCGACCGTCGCGGGTTCGAACAGTGCCACCGGGTAGGCGAGACGTGCCTGCAGCGAGCCCTCGCCGGCGTCCACCACCTGGAGCTCCAGGTCCGTCTTGGCCACGCCGCCGCTCACACCGAACGGGCTGGTCGCCATGCCGAAGAGACCCTGCGCCGCCTCACCCGACTCGTGCATGGTGAAGGACACCTGGTACAGCGGTGTGCGGGACATGTCCCGCTCCGGCTCGAGTTCGTCCACCAGACGGGCGAAGGGGACGCCCTGGTGGTCGTACGCACCCAGGACCGCCTCACGGTTGACGGCGACGAGTTCGGCGAACGACCGTGCCCCGTCCCAACGGGAGCGCATCACGAGGTTGTTGATGCCATAGCCCAGCATGGACTGCAGTTCCGGCCGGCCGCGCCCGGACACCACGGTGCCCACCGCGATGTCCGGCTGGTCGGCGTACCGGGACAGCAGAAGCTGGTAGGACGTCAGCAGCAGGACGAAGGGCGTGACGCCGTGCTGTGCCGCGGATGCCCGCACCCGCTCCGCGAGCCCGGCGGGGAAGGGCACCTCGACTTCGGCGCCGTGGAAGCTGCGGGAGGCGGGCCTGGGCCGGTCGGTCGGCAGATCGAGCGGGCGGAGCCCGTCCAGGCGGTTCCGCCAGTACTCCAGTTCGCGCTCCAGTGTCTTTCCGGAGAGCTCCTCGCGCTGCCACACCGCGTAGTCGGCGTAGTGAAGTTCCGGATCGGCGAGCTGCGGCGCGCGGCCGGCCACGCGGGCCTGGTACAGCTCGCTCAGTTCGGACACGAACAGACGGGTGGACCACGCGTCGCAGGCGATGTGATGGAAGACCACGACGAGTACGTGGTCCTCGTCTCCGAGTCGCAGCAGTGTGCCCCGCAGCGGCCACTCGCGCTCGAGGTCGAAGGCGGTCGAGGACTCCTGGCGCAGCAGGTCGAGGGCACGCTGCTCGCGCTCCGTCGCGGGCAGGGTGCCGAGGTCCACCTCGGCGAGTTCCACGGCGCGCGGCGCGTCGATCACCTGGACGGGGGTTGCCCCGTCCATCTCGTACCGCGTGCGCAGGATCTCGTGCCGTTCCGACATCTGCGACCACGCCGTCCGCAGCGCGGGCCGGTCCAGGGGGCCTCCGAGACGGAGGGCCATGGGGACGAGGTACTCGGCGCTGTCCGGGTCCAGCCGGTTCAGGAACCACATCTGCTGCTGTCCGTACGACAGCGGCAGCGGACGGGACCGGTCGGCGCGGCCAATCACCGACCGAGCATGTCCCACAGCCGTGCCAGTGGCACCGGCAACAGCGCGGCCGCGGCCGGCCAGGCGCTGACGCAGCAGTTCCGCACGCGCCGCGGCACCGGCCCCAGCACCACCCGACGCAGCACCCGTCGTGCCCACAGCATCCGTGACCGCCTGCTTGTTGTCCCCCGTGCTCACTTGCCCTCACCCTCGATACGCAGCGACTCCGCCATGACCTCGGCGTCCGTCATCTGCTCGATCTCGTCTCGTAGTGCGGCCTCGACGGCCTCGCCGATGCCGGCGACGGTCGGGTTCTCGAAAACCGCCCTGACCGGGATGTCCACGTCGAACGCGGACTGGATCTGCGCGATCAGCCGGATCGCGAGAATGGAATTGCCGCCCTGCTGGAAGAAGTTGGAGTGGACACCGGCCGACTTGCCCAGCAACTCGGTCCAGATCCCGGCTATGTGTTCCTCCACCGGGCCGCGTGGCCCGACGATCGTGTCGTCGGAGGCGGTGTCCGGGTCGGGGGTGGGCAGGGCCTTGCGGTCGACCTTGCCGTTGGCGTTCAACGGCAGCGCCTCCAGCTCCACGAACGCGGACGGCACCATGTACTCCGGCAACCGCACCCCGCAATGCCCGGCCAGACCGGAGGACGGCACCGGACCGGCAACCGGCACGTAATACGCCACCAGCCGCTTCTCACCAGGCACGTCCTCACGGGCGACCACCACCGCCTCCCGCACCCCACCATGCTCCAGCAGCCGCGCCTGCACCTCCTCCGGCTCGACCCGATACCCACGGATCTTCACCTGGAAATCAGACCGCCCCAGAAAATCGACATTCCCGTCCGGCAGCACCCGCACCACATCACCCGTGCGATACAACCGCCCCCCCGACACCCCGAACGGATCCGGCACGAACCGCTCCGCCGTCAGCCCCGCCCGACCCGCATACCCCCGCGCCACACCCACACCACCGACATACAACTCACCAGCCACCCCGACCGGCACCGGCACCATCCGCCCGTCCAGCACATACATCGCCATATTCGGCAACGGCCGCCCGATCGGCACCACATCCCCACCCACCGAAACCGTCACCGGATACGTGCACGTACCCACCGACGCCTCCGTCGGACCGTACTCATTGACCACACGCCCCGCACCCAACAGCCCGGCCCACCTCCGCGCGAGCCGGCCACCGAAAGCCTCACCCGCCACCACCACCACCTCAGCCAGACCACCAATCTCCTCGTCCGACAACTGATGCGTGAGCACCTCCAGATGCCCCGGCGTCAACTTCAGGAAACTGAACCGGCCCGCCGCCACCAGACGCTTGCCCAACTCGTCCAGCCCCACATCCTGACCCAGCAGATACACCGCCTGCCCGCACACCAAAGGCGCCCACAGATTCGGCACCACCAGATCAAACGCCACCGACGAGAACACCGCCGAACCACCACGACCCCGCCCCGCCAACTCCCGCGCAGCCCACACCACATGGTTCACCACACCCCGGTGCACCACCTGCACACCCTTCGGACGCCCCGTCGAACCCGACGTATAAATCACATACGCCAACCGACCCGCATCCGACACAACCCCAGGAGAAACCACCGGCTGCCCCGCCAACAACCCCTCATCCCCCGGCCCGTCCACCACCACGACCCGACCCCCGAACCCCACGAACCGATCCGCATACCGCGACTGCGTGACAACCACCCGCACCCCGGCATCCGCCAGCACATCCGCCACCCGCTCCACCGGAGCCGACGGATCCACCGGCACATACGCACCACCGGCCTTCCACACACCCAACAACGACACCAACAACCGCGCACCACGATCCAGCAGCACACCCACCACCGACTCCGGACCCACACCCGAAGACCCCAGCAACCACGCCACCTGATTCGCCCGCGCATCCAACTCACCGAACGACAACCGGCCATCATCACCCACCACCGCCACCGCACCCGGCGACACCACCACCTGACGCTCCACCAACTCATGGAGGCTGAGGTCCTCTACGGGCACGCGAGGTCCGGCGGCCCATTCGGCCAGGCTGCGGCGGCCGTCGGGGCCGAGGATGTCCAGGGAGTCCAGGCGGGTGCGGGGCCCGGCTGCGATCGCCTCCAGCAGGCGGACGTAGGCCGCTGCGATCCGCTCGACGGTGGCGCGGTCGAACAGCGCGGTGGCGTACTCGAAGGTGCCGGTGAACGATCCGTCCGGGCGTCGCTTCATGTAGAGCGTGAGGTCGGTCTTGGCGACGCTCAGGGCTTCCTGCAGCGCCGTCAGATCGTGGTCCTCCTCGGTCGCGCCGGAGGCTTCGGCGGCTCCGCCGAACAGCTCGTCGTGCAGGTCGAAGGCCACCTGATACAGGGGCGTCCGGGACATGTCCCGCTCCGGCTCGAGCTCCTCGACCAGCCGCTCGAAGGGCAGCGCCTGGTGGGCGAAGGCCTCCCGGCAGACGTCCCGGACGCGCTGCACCGCCTCGGTGAAGACGAGCCGGCCGTCGAGGGAACAGCGCACCACCAGGCTGTTGAGGAAGAAGCCCACGACGCCTTCGACCTCGGGACGGTCACGGCCGGCGACGGGGGTGCCGACGGGTACGTCCCACTGGCCGGTGTGGCGGGCCAGGAGGGTGGCGTAGGCGGTCAGCAGGGACATGAACGGCGTGGCACCGTGCTGGCGGCCGAGGGCGACCAGGGTCTGTGCGACGCGGGCGGGCACGGTGAAGGGCACCGTGTCGCCGTGGGAGTCCCGGATGCTCGGGCGGCTGTGGTCGGTGGGGAGGGAGAGCGGCTCGGCCCCGTCGAGAACGGTGCGCCAGTGGGCCAGTTCGGCCTCGACGATGTCGTCGGTCAGCCGGTCCCGCTCCGCGGAGGCGTAGTCGGCGTACTGGACGGGCAGGGGCGGGAGTTCGGTGTCGCGGCCTGCCGCGCGGTCGGTGAGCAGCCGGAGCAGTTCGCGCTCCAGGACTCCCGCGGACCAGCCGTCGGAGGCGATGTGGTGCAGGCTCAGCAGAAGACCGTCGGGCTGGTCGGGGAAGCGCAGGTGCAGACCCCGGACGACGGGTCCGGTGGCCAGGTCGAAGCCCTGGTTCAGCTCCTCGCGCAGGACCGCGGTGAGTTCGTCCCGTGAGGTGTCGAGCGTCCGCACCGGGACCGTTCCCTCGGGCCCGGGGATCTGTACGGGCTCGCCGTCGACCTCGGCGTAGGTGGTGCGCAGCACCTCGTGCCGGGCGACGAGGGTGTCGACGCAGTGTTGTACGTCGTCCGGCGTCAGGCCGACGGGGACACGGATCCACAGACCGGTCACCCATTCCGGGCTGCGAGGATCCATCCGGTCGAGGAACCACAGGCGCCGCTGTCCGAACGACACCGGCAGCGCTCCGTCGCGCGGCACCGGCGTCATCGCCCGGTCCGCCGCCCCGTCGGGGCTGATGAGCCGGGCCTGTGCCTCGACGGTGGTGGCCGTCATCAGGGCCCGCAGGGGTACGTCCGCGCCGGAGACCGCGCGTAGTTGGTTGGCCAGCCGGGTGAGCTGGAGGGAGGAGCCGCCGAGCTGGAAGAAGTCATCGTGGATACCGGGACCCTCGCCGTTCCCGAGGTCGGCGGTGCCCAGGATGTCCCGCCAGGCTGCCGCCACTGTGCGCTCGGCCGTGGTGCGGGGCGCGACCCGGGCCGCTCCGGCGGTGGTCGCGCTGCGGTCCGGGGCGGGCAGTGCGGCGCGGTCGACCTTGCCGCTGGAGGTGAGGGGGAATCCGTCGACCTGGAGGAAGACGGAGGGCAGGTGGGTGTCGGGAAGCCGCTCGCGGAGGAAGTCACGCAGCTCGGCCGGTTCGAGTGTGCCGTCCTGGTCGACATAGGCGACGAGCCGTGCCGTGGTGCCGTCGGACTTGTGCGCGGTGACGGCGGCGCCCCGTACGTCGGGGTGGGCGGCCAAGGCGGCTTCGATCTCGGCGGGCTCGATGCGCACACCGTTGACCTTGACCTGGTGGTCGGCGCGGTCGACGTACTCCAGGGTGCCGTCGGCGCGCCAGCGGACGAGGTCGCCGGTGCGGTAGACGCGTGCGCCGGGGCGACCGTAGGGGTCGGGTACGAAGCGGTCGGCGGTCAGGCCGGGGCGTCCGAGGTAGCCGCGGGCCACCCCGGCCCCGCCGAGGTGCAGCTCGCCGACCACGCCGATCGGCACCGGTGTGCCGTTGGGTCCGAGGACAAGGGCCTGTGTGCGCCGGATGGGGCGGCCGATGGGGACGGAGCCGGTGGTCTGGGCGGGGTCGAAGCGGTGCTCGGTCGCGTTGACCGTGCATTCGGTGGGCCCGTAGCTGTTCCAGATCTCGACTTGGGCTCGCGCCCGCAGTCGCTGGGCGAGGTCGGCGTGCAGCGGTTCCCCGCCGGACAGCACCAGGCGTAGCGCGGTGCACTCGGACCAGCCGGGTTCCTCGACGAGCTGCCGCAATACGGAGGGGACGACCTGCAGCACGGTGATGCCGTGGTCGGCGACGGCGCGAAGCAGCGCGGCGGGGTCGCGTTCGACGTGGTGGGGTGCCATGACGACGGTGCCGCCGGCGGTCAGAGCGGCGAACAGTTCCCAGCAGGAGGCGTCGAACGCGAGGGTGGTCTTCTGCAGGACGCGGTCGCCGGTGGTGAGAGCGTGCGTGTCCGCCATCCAGCGGTTGAGGTTGGCCACTGCCGCGTGGCTGACGACGACACCCTTGGGTCGTCCGGTGGTTCCCGAGGTGTGGAGCACGTAGGCCGCGTTGTGCGGGTCGACGGCGGTCTCGGGGGCGTGCCGGGGGTAGTCCGCCAGGCGCGGGCGCAGCTCGTCCAGGACGAGAAGGCGGGCGCGGATGTGGTGCACCGCCTCCACAGACGACTCGTCGGTGACCACCAGATCGGCGCCGGTGTCGTCGAGGATCCACGAAGTGCGCTGCGCGGGGTGGTCGGGGTCCAGCGGCAGGTAGGCGGCGCCGGCCTTCCAGATGCCGAGGAGGGTCACCAGCAGGTCGAGGCCGCGCCGCATGCACACCGCGACCACTGTTTCCGGTCCGGCACCGCTGTCCCGCAGGAGCCGCGCCAACTGGTTGGAACGGGTGTCCAGTTCGGCGTAGGTCAGCGCGGCCTCACCCGCGATCACCGCCGTGTGCGCGGGAGAGGCTGCGGCCCGGCGAGCGATGAGTGCGTGCGTGAGCGAGTTCCCGTCGGAGAAGTCGCCCGACTGCGGCTGAGGGGACATCGGATTCCTTTGCGTGATCAGCGGCGGTGGGAGGGGAGGACAGCGGTGCGGAGCCGGGGCCGGGTCAGGCGGCCTGTCCCTCCATGCGGCGACGCAGGCTCAGCGGGCGCATGTCGGTCCACACCTCGTCGATGTGCGCGAGGCACTCCTCGCGGCTGCCTTCGGTGCCCTCGGCACGCCAGCCCGCCGGGATCTCCCGGTCGATCCACCAAATCGAGTACTGCTCCTCGTCATTGAGTACGACTCGGTGGGTGCGGTCGTCGGTGCGCTCTTCGGCCATGACTGAAACTCCTTGCGGATCGCGTCGGTTCGGCGTCGCCTCACGGCCGTGTGCGGCCACACGACGCCCTATGCGCCCGATCCACTCATCCGGTTCCTGCACCAGGGCATATGAGCCCTATACGCGCTCTATATCGCTGCTCCCCAAGGCAGTTGACGGACCGTTTGACCGTTGTGTCCGGTCCGAAAATGATCGCTGTCACGTTGAACGACGATCTGGCACCTGCTAACTTCTGTTGGCATGAGCAAGGGGGACAGTGCGATCCCCGGTCCGACCGGAGACGACCTGGTGCGGGTCATGGCTGCGCTCTCGAGCCCGCATCGCCTGCGGGTCGTGGCCGCCGTCGCCCAGCAGCGGAACTATGTCAGTCGTCTCGCGCGAGAACTGGGCATCAGCAGGGCGTTGCTGCAGATCCATCTGCGTAAGTTGGAGGCGGCCGGGTTGGTCTTCGCCAAGCTCGAACTCTCCGAGGACGGCAAGGCGATGAAGTACTACGAGACGACCCCTTTCGCCTTCCATCTCACCCCGCAGAGCATCGCGACCGCAGCGGAGACGCTGCACATCGAGGGCGCGTCAGACGGTGAAACTCACCAGAAGGAGTAACAGTGAGGCTCTACGACCCGGACGCCGTTGTCTGGACGCTGGGTACGCTCGTCCTGATCGTGCCCGTCTTGATCGTGGCCATACGCCAGTCCGGTGCCACCGCCCGCACGAAGGCACAGCTGGCCCGGGAGCGCGAGTACCAGCGCCTCACCGAACTGGCTGTGAACACACAGGAACTGACGGACCACAAGCTCGCTGAGATCAGCACCCAGCTCGCGGAGATCAAGGACCGCGTGGCTTCGATGGAGCGGTCCCTGAAGGAAATCGACTGACCGAGTCCGGACATGGCTGGGTCGTCGGGCGGCCACCCGACGACCCAGATCAGAGAGACGAAGCGTCCTTGCCCCGGGCGTATCCCGTGAACGCATCTCTCCGAGAAGGGAGAGCAGTCCATGCTGCTCAAGAGCAAGTCCATCGACGACAGCTACGTCGGCACCGACTTACGAGAGCTGTTCCTCCCGCTCAGTGGCTGGTCCCTGCGGATCGGCCGCAGCGGTGAAGGGCTGCCTGCCCTCGCAGTTTACGACACCGCGGGGAACTGCGTCGACGCCATGGCATCCTCGTTCCTGGCACCCACGCTGCTGCGCGACGTGTGGCGCGGTGAGCACAACGGGCAGCTGTGGACGCTCGCCTGGGGGAAGGTGCCCACCCATGTAGAGGATGTACATGTCGCGTTCCGGCTGCCGCGACGCGTCCACCCCGTACCGCCGTTGATCGTCGCCGACCGCTTCTGGGTCGCCGAGACCGCCGGCCGGTACAAGTACGTGGCGGCCTTCGCGGACGGCTCTCCCTGGCGTCTCAAGGCACGTGGAGCCTGATCGCAGCCTGCCACCCATCCGGGCGCTTGCCCGACCCGTTTGCTCGTTCCAGCTGTTCAGCAGAGAAGAAGAGGACCTCTTTCCGATGACCATGCCGCGCTCCCTTGGTTTCGCAGGCGGAGCGGCGAAAGCCGCGCTGTGCGGGGGGGGCCCCCCGCCCCCCCCGAGAGGGGCCACCGGACCCCCACACACACTCCAAAAACAATACACAGCGCACACAAAAAAAAAACAGACGCCGCGAGACCCACAGA
>NZ_JBHYKH010000075.1:5040-6517 GCF_042741275.1 Streptomyces sp. NPDC058964 | reverse complement strand
GGGCGTTTGCCCTACCCGTTTGATCGTTCCAGATTTTAAGCATATAATAATAGTAACTCTTTCCGATCACAATCCCGCGCCCCATTTTTTTCGCAGGCGCAGCGGAGAAAGCCGCGATGTGCGCGGTCGCCGCCGCGACCGTGCTGACGGCCTGCTCGTCCCCATCGAAGACGGACAAACAGTCGTACGCCGTCAACAAGAAGATCACTTCGCTCCGCGTCGACAACTACGCGGGATCCATAGAGGTCGTGGCGGCGACCGGCGACACCGTCAAGGTCGTCGAGGAGTACGACTACAGCGACGGCAGGCCGCAGACCGAACACTCCGTCACCGGAGGCCAGTTGCTGCTGAAGAGCTCCGGATGCGGTTCCGACGCCGACAAGTGCGCCGTGCGGTACCACGTGGAGGTTCCCGCGACGACCGCCGCGCATCTGACCCTGGGCGGCGGCGACATCACGGTCCACGGCCTGTCGGGCGCCACGTACGCCAAGTCCGAAGGCGGCTCGGTCGACATCGGCGACTCCTCCGCCAAGTCCGTGACCGCGGCCAACGGCGGCGGCGACGTCTCGGTCTCTTTCAAGAGCGTGCCCGACAAGGTGGACGCCAGTACGGAAGGGGGCGACGCCACGGTCCATCTGCCCCAGGGCACGTACGCCGTGGATGCCACCACGGAGGGCGGCCACCGTTCGGTGGACGTGAAGACCGACTCCGGCTCGGCGCACAAGGTCAGGGCACACACGGAGGGCGGCGACGTCAACGTGGAGTCCACGGGCTGACGCCGCTCGCCCTCCGGAGTGCCGCCCCCTGCACCTGAGCGGACCGCGTCGGCTCAGGTGCAGGAACGTCAGGTGCGGACCTGGATCCCGCCATCGTTGTCAGAGCAGCCGCCCGCGGCCCCCGCCGGCCCCACTCGCTGGGCCGGAACGACCACGCCCGCGCCGCCCGCGTGCTGGGCGGACGCCAGGTCACAGGCGAAGCTCCAGGTCAGACGGTGCAGACGGTACTGCTCCGGCGGCTCGCCGACCACTCCCAGAAGATGGGCGTCGATGAGCTCGTCGACGAGGACCTGTGTCTCCTCCACCGGTCGCCCGATGGTCGAGGCAGCCGTGGCCAGGGAGAAGGACGCGGTGCCGAGCATCGAGAGGGACAACAGCGCCCGGCGCACCTCGCCTCGCTGGGCCAGATGGTTCTCCAGCAGCCCCGACCTGACCTCACGGTCACCGAGGCGGAGTTCGTCGAGCAGGGTCCGCTGGTCGGCCAGCCGGTCGGCGAGGCGTGTCAGGGACCAGTGCGGCCTGGCCGCGAGCTTGGCGCCGCCGATGCGCAGGGCGAGCGGATGTCCCGCGCACAGCTCCACGATCCGCGCGGCAGCCCGCGGCTCCGCCGCCATCCGGCGCGGATCGATGATGCTGGCCAGCCCCACCCGCGCCCCGACCCCGCCCCGCGACTTGAGATAGATTGTGTTGTTTGCCCCCAG
>NZ_JBHYKH010000075.1:0-5030 GCF_042741275.1 Streptomyces sp. NPDC058964 | reverse complement strand
CCAGTGCCGCAAGCCGGCCGCGACTGGTGATCAGCACTCCGCAACCGGAGGTGCCGGGGAGCAGGGGGCGGATCTGCTCCTCGTTGAGCGCGTTGTCAACGACGATGAGCAGCCGACGGCCGGAGACACAGCTCCGGTAGAAGCGGGTCAGGTCCTCCAGGTTGTCCGGCATGGCGGCGGCGTCCACGCCGAGCGCCTGCAGCAGGTCGCGCAGCGCCTGGCTGGGTTCGGCCGCGGCGTTCGGCCCCAGATCGATGTGGAGCTGTCCGTCCGGGTACTGGTCCCGCAGGCGATGGGCGGCGAAGAGGGCCAGTGCGGTCTTGCCGATCCCCGGCATACCGAGGATCACGCAGACCGGCGGGGATCCGCCGTGCCCGTCGCGGGCCGTCATCCAGGCACAGATGTCCTCGACCTCGGCGGTTCGTCCCGTGAAGTCGACCGGAGCCGGCGGCAGTTCGGCGGGCCGTACGAGCGGCGTCCAGGCGGCGGAAGGTCCCGTGTCGTGGGAGATCTCGGGCACAGCCCCCTGTGTGCCGCGCGCGCTGATCCGGGCCGGACGCGGTAACGGCAGGTCCTCGTTGAGCACCATGTAGTGCACCTCCTGCAGCCGTGCGCTGGGTTCGAGTCCCAGATCGTTGACGAGGAGCCGCCGGTAGTCGTGGTACACCTCCAGCGCCTCCACACGCCGCCCGCACTGGTGGAGCGCGCGCATCAGCTGGGTACGGGGCCGCTCCCGATGCGGATGCTCGGCCACCAGGGCGAGCAGCTCCGCGATCAGCTCTCCATGGCGACCGATCTCCAG
Source organism: Streptomyces sp. NPDC058964 (assembly GCF_042741275.1). Lineage (NCBI taxonomy): Bacteria > Bacillati > Actinomycetota > Actinomycetes > Kitasatosporales > Streptomycetaceae > Streptomyces > Streptomyces sp. NPDC058964. Next base: position 4,228 of record NZ_JBHYKH010000075.1, on the reverse strand, counting down.
GTCCGCGTCGATCCGGTCCTCGAGAACGACCAGCCGCGCCTCCTCCAGACGGGGCCCCTCGACCGTGGCGAGGAAATCACTCACGCCCGCAAGCGCGGGCCCCCGCCACAGGGACAGTGCCGCACTGAAGTGTGCGGACGCCTCCTCGGGGTGACGTGCCGCCATGGCATTGCGCCCCAGGGCGGTCAGTCGCTCGAACTCCAGCAGATCGAGGCCGTGCTCCCTGCTGCTGATGCGGTAGCCGGGGCGCTGTCGGTCGATGCGCACCTCCGGTCCCAGCAGGCCGCGCAACCGGGAGGCATACGTCTGTATCTGCGCCTGGGCCGTGGCGGGCGGGGCGTCGCCCCACAGCCAGTCCGCCAGGACACTGTCGGACACGACCCGGCCCCGGGACAGGAGCAGGGCAGCCAGCACGGTCGTGATTTTCGATCCGCGCAGCTTCACCTCCCTGTCCTGATTCAAGGCCTGGATCGGTCCCATGACAAGGAACTGCATTCTTCTCCCCCGTGTACGACGAGCCCCCACCCGAGCGTGGTGACGCCGTCGAGCACTCGCGTAGCAAAAATAAATCCGGCCGGTCAAGCCGGAAGGATCATATAGGGCGGAGGGGACCGCTCCACCAAGCGGGGTTCAAAACCGCATAGGCGTGGCGTGCGCCACATGAGGCCGGTTCCATACGGCACCTGTATTTTGCCTATACCGCCTACTCCGCAGCGCGGAACGAGCACTGTGCGGCCTCGGATCGAACGAGCCGGACGGACCAGCCAACCCCGCATCGATCTGCGCTTTTGCCCTCCGATGCGTCCTCCTGACCGACGCCGAGGCCGATGTGTCCACACGATCGCCACAGGTTCTGTCCACAAACCCCTCAGTGCTGCCGCCCGCGCGGCCTGTAGATTTTCAGCCAAACTCAGCCTCCGCGGATTCGCACAGGTTCCGGGTATTTCGCAATTACAATTCACCGAAATATCCATGAACGCAGACTCGCAGGCCCGGGGCACGGTCGACACGAGGTCAGGTCTGCAAGGCATCGAATTACTGCGCCAGATCCCGGTAAGTCATTCGACGCGGCCGATTCGGAGCCCAGCGCACGCGGCAGACTCCGGCCGCCAGGTGGGCGGCCGCCCGGGTGGACGCCCCGCGCACCGCCGTCACGTCGGCCTCCCCCGCACCGCCGGCCCGCGCTCGTACGCGATGATGACCAACTGGGCGCGGTCCGGGGCGTAGAGCTTGGCCAGGAGGCTGGGGCCCTGATTCGGGTGGGCTCGGTCCCGGCAGATGGCTGGAGTGAGGCGGTGCCGACCGGGCATCCGCTTGTTCGGGCTCGCCCGGCAGCCCGTGACGTTCTGTCTTCTGGCCCAGTGGGAGATTCGGCGTGATACTCAACGGTGTACCGACACCCCCCGCTCGCGGCACCACACCTGACGCGACAGCGGGCAAACAGCGCCTGCGCCGCCGCCTGGAGCGGCTGATCGGCGTCGCCGCGACCGAAGGCAACGACCTGGTGCCCCTGCGCAACGGCGATGAGATCTTCCCCGCGATGCTCGGGGCGATCCGTTCGGCCCGGCACACCATCGACATGATGACGTTCGTGTACTGGCGCGGTCAGATCGCCCACGACTTCGCCGTCGCTCTGGCCGAGCGCGCCCGCACGGGGGTGCGCGTGCGACTGCTGCTCGACGGCTTCGGCGCCAAGGAGATCGAGCGGCGGCTACTGGACCTCATGAGCGCCGCGGGCGTGCAGGTGGCCTGGTTCCGCAAACCCGTTTGGCTGTCGCCGTTCAAGCAGAACCACCGCTGTCACCGCAAGGCCCTCGTCGTCGATGAGCACACCGCCTTCACCGGCGGCGTCGGCATCGCGGAGGAATGGTGCGGCAACGCACGCAACCCTGCCGAGTGGCGAGACACCCACGTCCGGGTCCGCGGTCCGGCCGTGGACGGCATCGCGGCAGCGTTCGCACAGAACTGGGCGGAGTGCCACGACGAACTCTTCGACGACCGTGACCGCTTCACGGAACACCCGCAGACCGGCTCATCGGTGGTGCAGGTCGTCCGCGGCTCCGCGAGCATCGGCTGGCAGGACATGCAGACCCTCATCCGCGTCATGCTCACTTCTGCCGAGGAGCGCTTCCGGCTGGCCACCGCCTACTTCGCCCCTGACACCTATTTCATCGACCTGCTGTGCGAAACCGCGCGTCGCGGTGTGCGGGTCGAGATCCTGCTGCCCGGCCCCCACACCGACCAGCGCGCCTGTCAGCTCGCCGGTCAACACCACTACACACGTCTGCTGCAGGCGGGCGTGCACATCCGTCAGTACCAGCCGACCATGATGCACGCCAAGATCATCACTGTGGCCTCGGTCGCCGCCCTCATCGGATCCACCAACTTCAACCGCCGGTCCATGGACCACGACGAAGAGGTCATGCTCGCCGTCCTGGACGAGACGTTCACCGCCGCACTCGACCGCGACTACGAGGCAGACCTGCTGCGCAGCGCGGAGATCGACCTCACGCGATGGAGACGACGGGCAGTTCTGCAACGCGCCAAGGAAGCTGCGGTCACCCCGCTCCGGCGCTTCCTGTGAGGCGTAGCAGCACATCGAGCGCTTCCCAGGACGGCCCGCGAACCTGAGACGGGGCCCCACCGGGTTTCCGCCGATGCGCAGCCGTCCGCGTGCGTGGTGCTGATGGCGACCTCGACGAGGTGCGGCGGCAACTCGCGCGAGGCGGGGCCCGAACGGCCGGTCGATCATGAAAGTGGATGCCGGTCACGGTCCCGCCGAAGGCATTTTGCCTCGTGCAGCACAGTATTCCCTGCTCAGGGGGTTGGCGCTAAAAACGCCCGGGTGCCACGATGGCGCAATGCCTGCGGCCCACGCCACGAACGTCCACACCACCCGCCGCGATCAGGCTCTGCACATCATCCTGCGCGGAGAGTTGGACCACTACGACGCCGAAGACGTCGACGCCGCCTGGGAGGCCGCCGACCTCGCGGCACTTGCCACTACAGTGGTGGATCTCGCCCAGGTCACCTTCGCGGACAGCATGCTTCTCAACGCTCTCCTCAAAGCCCGGCGCCGGCACGACACAGCCGGCCGCGAGTTCATTCTGCTCGGCCCGCTGCACCCCTCGGTCAGCCGGCTGTTGACCATCAGCGGCACCCTCGAACACTTCACGATTTTGAATTCGGATCCCTGCGGAGGCCGTGACGGCGGTCATCCCCATGAGCGCGGCCACAGCGGGTAGGCGAAGACAGCGAAACGCAGACGATCAGCAACCAGAAAGCCAAACCAACTGCACAGGAAACTCTATGGTCACCCCGCTCAGGAATCAGGCGACGGATGAGCGCGACTCGGCAGGGCCATTGCGATACGGCGCCGCCTGGGACAGCGAAGGGACATCCATCGCCCACACCCGGCACGCCGTCCGCACGCTACTCGTCCAGGCAGGACACCCCTCCGACCACCGGCCGAGTCGGGACGCCCAGATCGTCGTCAGCGAACTCGTCACCAACGCCCTGCGTCACGCACCCGGCCCCGGCCAACTCCTCTTGGAACTCATCCCTGAAAGCGGCCTGTTGCGAATCACCGTCCGCGACCGCTCACCGCGGCAGCCACGACTGCTCGTCCCGGACCCCCGCCGCATCGGGGGACACGGCCTGCACTTGATCACCCGGCTCTGCGAGCGGTTCCACACGGTCCCCCTCGGCGACGGCAAACTGGTCATAGCCGAACTCGGCCTGTCCGGGGACACCGCCTAGCCGCCCGCACGCGGGAAGTCACGGCACGCTGTTCGCGAGCCGCTCTCCGCGTCCTGGCCGTGCAGCGCCGGTACGTCTCGCCAGGGGCGGGCTCCGACGCGGAGTTCGATGCCGAGCGGCACCATGAGGTCCGCCTCGGTGTGGTCGGGTGGCGACGGATCGTCTCGGCCGCTGGTCACTCCTCTGCCCGCCACGCCGGTAATCGCGCCCGGCCGCCCGGGAGACGCGCGACGGAACCTTCACGCGCTGCCGCGGCTCGGCTGAGCCGCGCTTGGCCGTGGGAAGGCCGAGGGCGGGAACACGGCAGGAGGTCGCGCGGGTTCCATCGCGCGTACCGGTCCCGCCCCCGACTGCAACTCGCCTACCCACGCTGCCCGTTGGAACCCCCATGGGTTGTACGGCCTGTTCCGCGGCCGTTGGCTTCCACCTCCGGCGCGCGCCGGGCCCGGCCGCCACCTCGGCCGGGCCC
>NZ_JBHYKH010000074.1:3031-25117 GCF_042741275.1 Streptomyces sp. NPDC058964 | reverse complement strand
GGTCAGGCTGCCGCCGGCCCGCGCCCCGAAACTCCCGGCGATGGCGCGCGTCCTCGCGTACTCCACGCCGCGAGCGTACTGAGAAGCCGGTCCCGGCCACCCCTGTCACACCCCACCGGTACCGTCGGACCATGCCCACCCAGTCCCCCGCGGCCCCCGGCGAGCGGCGGCTCGCCACCCTCGAAGGCGTCCTGGAGCGCGTCACGTACGCCAACGAGGAGAACGGCTACACCGTCGCCCGCGTCGACACCGGCAGAGGAGCCGGCGGCCGGCGGCGCCGCGGGGGGGCGAGCACGCCCCCGCCCGCCGGCGCCCGCGCCCCCCCCCGGCGGGCCCCCGCCCCCCCCCCCCGGCCTCGGCGGCCTCACCGAGGGAGTCGTAGGCGTCGATGATGAGCGCGGTCAGCAGGTCGTCGCGGCTGGGGAAGTAGCGGTACAGCGCGGAGGAGACCATGCCGAGCTCGCGGGCCACGGCGCGCAGCGAGAGCTTGGCAGCTCCCTCGGCCGCCAGCTGTCTGCGCGCCTCGTCCTTGATGGCCGCGGTGACTTCGATCCTGGCTCGCGCGCGGGCGCCGTGTGCGGTGCTCATGCGAACCAGTCTGCCATGGAGCGAGAGCACCGCACACAAAAGAGAGCACTGCTCTTGCTTTGGAGCACCGACCTCGTGCAGACTCTTCTCGAGCGAGAGCACTGCTCTCCGAACCGCGAGAGCAGCCGCTCTCCCACGCCCAGGGGGTCACCATGTCCACGCACGTCAAGAAGCCCGGCTGGTTCACGGTCAACGTATTCAACCGCTTCGTCGCATGGCTGACCCGTCGCGGCGTCAGCGTGTGGGGCTCCCGGGTCCTGGCGGTCCGTGGCCGCAAGAGCGGCGAGTGGCGGACCACCCCCGTCAACCTGCTGACCGTCGACGGACAGCAGTACCTGCTCGCCCCGCGCGGCCACGTCCAGTGGACGCACAACATGCGCGCGGCCGGCGGCGGTGAGCTGCGCCTGGGCAGGAACGTCGACGTGTTCACCGCGACCGAGGTCGCCGACGAGGACAAGGTCCCGCTGCTGCGCGCCTACCTCAAGCGCTGGAAGGCCGAGGTCGGGATCTTCTTCGACGGGGTCGGCCCCGACTCCCCCGACGACGAGATGCGCCGGATCGCCCCCGACCACCCCGTCTTCCGGATCACCGTCAAGAGCTGACGACGTCACCTTCAGGGGCGGGCGGCCGCCGGTCCAGCGCGGTCAGGGCACGCTGGGCCATGGGGTGGGAGCGGACGAGCTCGCCCAGGGACGTCGAGCCCTGCGTAATGTCCTTGAACGCCCTCCAGGCCGGGCGCAAGCCCGTGAGGGCCGCGTGGAACAGGCCGGGCCGGCGCTCGAACGCCGTCAGCATCCGCTTGCCGACGCTCATCTCGACGCCGAGCCCCGCCTTGATCGCGAACGCGTAGTTCAGGGCCTGCCGGCGGGTGTCCACGGCGTCGTGCGCCTCGGCGATCCGGACCGCCCACTCTCCCGCGAGCCGCCCGGAGCGCAGTGCGAAGGAGATGCCCTCGCGGGTCCACGGCTCAAGGAGCCCGGCCGCGTCCCCGCACACCAGCACCCGGCCGCGCGACAGCGGCGAGTCGTCGGCCCGGCAGCGGGTCAAGTGCCCGGAGGAGATGGCCGGTTCGAATCCGGCGAGGCCGAGCCGGGCGATGAAGTCCTCCAAGTACCGCTTGGTGGCCGCGCCTTCGCCGCGCGCCGAGATCACGCCGACCGTGAGCGTGTCGCCCTTGGGGAAGACCCAGCCGTAACTGCCGGGCATCGGACCCCAGTCGATGAGGACCCGGCCCTTCCAGTCCTCGGCGACCGTCTCCGGCACCGGGATCTCCACCTCCAGGCCGAGGTCGACCTGGTCCAGCTTCACCCCGACGTGCGCGCCTATGCGGCTGGCGCTGCCGTCGGCGCCCACCACGGCCCGGGCGAGCACCGTCTCGCCGCCCTGCAGCACGACGGCGACCGTGCGCCGGTCCGGCACCACCGAGCCGTGATGCTCGACCCGGGACACGGGGACACCCGTACGCAGCTCGGCGCCCGCCTTCTGCGCGTGCTCGACCAGCTGCTGGTCGAACTCGGGCCGGTTGACCAGCCCGAACAGCATCTGCCTGGAACGCCGGGTACGGGTGAAACGTCCGTTGTTCGAGAAGGTGACCGCGTGCACCCGGTCACGGAAGGGCAGCTCGAACCCGGGCGGCAGCGCGTCGCGCGACGGGCCGATGATGCCGCCGCCGCAGGTCTTGTAGCGGGGCAGCTCTGCCTTCTCCAGCAACAGCACACGCCGTCCCGTGACCGCCGCCGCGTAGGCGGCCGAGGCCCCCGCGGGTCCCGCCCCCACCACGACGACGTCCCACACCTGCTGCACGCCGTCCGCCGAAGAGTTCTCGCCGCTCACGATGGTCCGCTGCTCCGATCAAGCCGTCTGCCGCACCTGTCCCCCGCATCCTACGGCGGACGTCGCCGCAGGCCGCTGTGGGAGGATCGGGTCTATCCAGAGGTACAACGTCGCACCTACAAGGAGCGTGCCCATGTCGTCGAATCCGGTCGCCGAGACCGTCGCCTCGCTGCTGCCCAGGGCGAAGGCGGAGCTCACCGAGCTGGTGTCCTTCAAGTCGGTGGCGGACTTCGACCAGTTCCCCAGGAGCGAGAGCGAGGGTGCCGCGAACTGGATCGCCGGCGCGCTGCGGGCCGAGGGCTTCGAGGACGTGGCCCTGCTCGACACCCCGGACGGCACGCAGTCGGTCTACGGCCACCTGGCCGGTCCGGAGGGCGCGAAGACCGTCCTCCTCTACGCGCACTACGACGTGCAGCCGCCGCTGGACGAGTCCGCGTGGACCACCCCGCCCTTCGAGCTGACCGAGCGCGACGGCCGCTGGTACGGCCGCGGAAGCGCCGACTGCAAGGGCGGCCTGATCATGCACCTGCTCGCGCTGCGCGCCCTCAAGGCGAACGGCGGTGTCCCGGTGCACGTCAAGGTGATCGCCGAGGGCTCGGAGGAGATGGGCACGGGCGGTCTGGAGCGGTACGCCGAGCAGCACCCCGAGCTGCTGCGGGCCGACGCGATCGTCATCGGCGACGCGGGCAACTTCCGCGTCGGCCTGCCCACCGTCACCACCACCCTGCGCGGCATGACCATGGTCCGCGTGCGGATCGACACCCTGGAGGGCAACCTCCACTCGGGCCAGTTCGGCGGCGCCGCCCCGGACGCGCTGGCCGCGCTGATCCGCGTACTGGACTCGCTGCGCGCCGAGGACGGCTCGACGACCGTCGACGGGCTCACCCCGGAGACCCGGTGGGACGGCCTGGAGTACGAGGAGGCGCAGTTCCGCAAGGACGCCAAGGTCCTCGACGGCGTCGGGCTCATCGGTGACGGCTCGGTGGCCGACCGTATCTGGGCCCGCCCGGCCGTCACGGTCATAGGCATCGACTGCCCGCCGGTCGTCGGCGCCACCCCGTCCGTGCAGTCCAGCGCCCGTGCCGTGATCAGCCTGCGAGTGCCGCCGGGCGTCGACGCGGCCGAGGCGACCAAGCTGCTCCAGGCGCACGTGGAGGCGCACACGCCGTGGGGCGCCCGGGTGCGCATCGAGCAGGTCGGTCAGGGCCAGGCCTTCCGCGCCGACACCAAAAGCCCGGCGTACCAGGCGATGGCCGACGCGATGGCGGTCGCCTACCCGGGTGAGCGGATGCAGTACGCCGGCCAGGGCGGCTCCATCCCGCTGTGCAACACCCTCGCAAGCCTGTACCCGGACGCCGAGATCCTGCTCATCGGCCTGAGCGAGCCGGAGGCCCAGATCCACGCGGTCGACGAGAGCGTGTCCCCCGCGGAGCTGGAGCGGCTGTCGGTGGCGGAGGCCCTGTTCCTGCGCAACTACGCGGCGGGCTGAACCGCTCTGCCCCTGGCCGAGGACCCTCGCCCGCAGGCGGGGGTCCTCCCTACGGTCGGCGCATGGACGTCGTCGAGCTCCTGCCCCGTCTCCACCTCCTGCGCTTCCCGGTCGGCCAGGCATATCTCTGACGCGACGGCGACGAGCTGACGCTGATCGACGCCGGGACATCCGGCTGCGGCCGGGCGATCGCCGACGCGGTCACGGCCCTGGGGCGGGCGCCGTCCGGCATACGGCGGATCGTGCTGACCCACTTCCACGGGGACCACGCGGGCGGGGCCGGCGAGCTGGCCGCCCCGACCGGCGCCGAGGTGATGGCGCATCACCTGGACGCCCCGTTCGCCAGGGGTGAGTTCCCCGGGCCGCCCCCGGTCCTCGAGGCCTGGGAAGTGCCGATCCACGCCGAAGCGGCCGGGCATCTGCCCCAGCGCGACCCGGTCCGGCCCGAGCAGGTCACCGAAGTGTCCGGCGGCGACGTCCTCGACTTCGGCGGCGGCGCCCGTGTCGTTCATGCCCCGGGGCACGCGGACGGCAGCATCGCGCTCCACCTCCCCGAGCACGGTGTGCTGTTCACGGGGGACACGCTGGCCGCGGCGCCGGTCACCGGGTCGGTGATGCCCGGGGTGTTCAACCTCGACCGGGCCCGGACGCTCGCCTCCTTCCACCGGCTGGCGCGCCTGGAGGCGGAGGTGGCCTGTTTCGGCCACGGTGATCCCGTGACGCGCGGGGCTTCGTCCGTCCTGCGGAAAGCGGCGGATGCGTACGGGGGCCCGCGCTGACCCTGGGCTCATGTCCGCCCGGGCCGCCTCTCGGGACGGCCGACGGCCGCGGGAAACCGAGCTGTGCAGGGCAAGGAATCAGACCAGGTCCCAGCCGAGCGGAACGCCATCCTCCAGATAGAGCGCGGCTCCGCGCTCTCTGGCCCGCAGCGCCCAGCGCAGCCGCTCGAAGCGGACCGGCGGCAGCAGTTCGGCCGCTTCCCGCTCGGTGACGAAGCGCCAGTCGCGCAGTTCGGGGCCCGGCAGCAGCAGTCGGCCGGTCTCGGCCGAGTCGAGCCGGCCGCCGTCGAACAGAAGGCGCAGCCCGCCGAAGCCGGGGGGCACCGGCCGCTCCCAGTCCACGACGAGCAGCCGCGGTACGTCCGCCAGCCGTATCCCGGTCTCTTCGGCCACCTCGCGCATGCCGGCGCGGGCCGGGGCCTCGCCGGGCTCGACGACGCCGCCGGGGAACTCCCAGCCGGGCTTGTAGGTGGGGTCGACGAGCAGTACGCGGTCCTGTTCGTCGAAGAGGAGCACGCCCGCCGCGAGCGTCTCGGCCGTGGGTTCCGGGGTCTGCACGATGTCGCAGGGTGCGACGGCGCCGCTGCTGACGGCCTCGGCGATCCGGACGGCCGTCTCGTACGGGGTCAGGGCGCCGGTGTCGACCGGGTGGGCGTCGGCCGTCAGCCAGGAGGCGAGGGCCGCGCGGTACGGCTCGATGTGGTCGTACGCCCACTGGCGTTGCCGCAGCTCGCCGTCGGGGAGGTCCGGTGGGACCTCCCGGCCGGCTATTCGCTCCCGCAGGATCGTTTCCGCCGGGGCGAGCAGGATGTGCCGGACGGCGATGCGGCGCGCGGCGAGGCCGCCGAAGATCTCGTCGCGGTACTCCTGGCGCAGCAGGGTCATCGGGACCACGAGGGTCCCGCCGAGCTCGGCGAGCATCGCGGCCGCGGTGTCGATCACGAGCCGTCGCCAGATCGGCAGGTCCTGGAAGTCGCCGACCTCGGCGAGGCGCTTGGGCGGGAGCAGGTACGGGAGTGCTCCGCCGATGACCTCGGGGTCGAAGAGCGTGCTGTTCGGGATCAGTTCGATCAGTTCCCGTGCGGTGGTGGACTTCCCCGCACCGAACGCACCGTTGATCCAGACGATCACGGTTCCCCCTCTTCTGTTGGCCCCCTGTGGCTTGCCCGCTCCACACTGCCACGGAAACCAGGCCCAGCCGAGGGCGTACGAACCGGGTGCCGGTGCCCCTTGGGCGGGACCCGGCACCGCGCGGCACCCGTGTGCGGTTCTACTCCTGTCCCAGCGCGTTGTCGTCGATGGCGAAGCTGTCCTGGCTGACGGTGTGGTCGACCGTGCCGATCGTGTCCGGGACGTTCAGGTCCCCGAGCACGTCGTTGTCCGCCCCGTGGGAGGGGGTGATCGCGGCTACGACGAACCCGGTGGCGAGGGAGGCGATGGCGAGCATGCTGCGCTTCTTCATGCCCGGATCAACTGCGCAGACGGTCGGGAGTCACGCGGATCACGGCGGTTCCGTTCTCCAGGTCCACCGTCGTCCGGTGCGCAGGTGCCCCGTCCTGCTCGTCGTTGCGGAGCAGCAGCGCCGACTGCCGTTCCCTGAGCTCGTGCTGCTTGCCGGGCGACAGGGCGCCGTGCAACTGCTCGAAACCGGTGGCCGACACCTGTCCGGCCCGCGCTCCGTTGCGCCACGGCAACAGGCCCGCGCGCCCGGCCCGCAGCAGCAGCTGATCGGCGAAGGCCGCCGCGGTGAGGACGACGACGAGCCCTGGCAGGGTCATGAAGACGGCGAACTCCATGCGGGGAGTATCCGTGGGGGCCACCGGCGCGGAAACCCGTGGAGCGGGAGATCACACCCCCTGGATCGTCCGGGCTCCCGGCCCGCGCACACCGAGCGGGTCTCGACGAGGAGCGCGACTCCCATGACCGGCCCGCGACCGACGACGACCCTCTGGCGGCCCACCGGCCCCAGGGAGCTGGATCCGGTCCACGAGCTGGACCGGCGCGCCTGGCCGCCCCGGCCGCCGGAGCAGCCGGTCTTCCGTCCCGTCCTGAACGAGGACTACGCGATCAGGATCGCGCGGGACTGGAACGTCAAGCGCGACGGCGCCGGGTTCGGGACGCGCTTCGATGTCGACTCGGAGTTCGCCGGCCGCTGCCCCGTCCAACTGGCGGGCGGCGAGACGATCGTGGAACCGTGGGTGCCCGCCGAGGAGCTCGACGAGTTCAACGCTCACACCGTCGGAACGATCCGGGTGGTCCACGAGTTCCGCTGAACGACCGCCGGGCGGGGCGGCAGAGCAGGACGAGGGTCACCGCGCGGCGCCCCTCCCCGGCACCGCGACCCAACACAACCGAACGCGCATCTTGGATCCCACGCCCAACCGTGCCTGAAGTCAAGGGCTTTGACGGGATATCGAACAACTCCGTCGCCAATCTTCCATCACAGTCGAACAAGTCCTACCGTAAACGCGCACCGATGACGCGTGCATGCCGTCATCACCTTTCGCGAGTCGGAGGAACGTAACGATGCGTCACCCTCACACCCGCACAACCCGCACAGCACGCACAGCACGCCGAAGAGCGGTCGGAGCGCTCACCGCAGGACTTCTCTGCGCGGCGGGACTCGCCGCACCCGCCGTCGCGGCAACCGCGCAGGCTCCCGCCGCCCCCGCCCCGGGCGACGGTCTCGCGCTCACCCCGCCGATGGGCTTCAACAACTGGAACTCCACCCACTGCCGTGCCGACTTCAACGATGCGATGGTCAAGGGCATAGCCGACCTCTTCGTCGAGAAGGGACTGAAGGACGCCGGGTACCGGTACGTCAACCTGGACGACTGCTGGGCCCTGCCGTCCCGGGACGCGGACGGCAAGCTGGTGCCCGACCCCGTCCGCTTCCCCGACGGCATCAAGGCCGTCGCCGACTACGTACACGCCAAGGGGCTCAAACTCGGCATCTACACGAGCGCGGGCACCAAGACCTGCGACACCGTGGGCTTCCCCGGAGCGCTGGGGCACGAGTACAGCGACGCCCGGCAGTTCGCCGACTGGGGTGTGGACTACCTCAAGTACGACAACTGCAACAACTCGGGCGTGGACGCCAGGACCCGCTACACGACCATGCGGGACGCGCTCAGGGCAACGGGACGGCCCATCGTCTACAGCATCTGCGAGTGGGGCCAGAACAAGCCCTGGGAGTGGGCCTCGGGCGTCGGCCATCTGTGGCGCACCACCGGGGACATCAGCGACAGCTGGGGTTCGATGCTGTCGATCCTGAAGCAGAACCTTCCGCTGGCCCGGTACGCGGGCCCCGGCCACTGGAACGACCCCGACATGCTGGAGGTCGGCAACGGCGGCATGACCGACACCGAGTACCGCTCCCACTTCTCCATGTGGTCGGTCATGGCGGCCCCGCTGCTCATCGGGACCGACCTGCGCAAGGCGTCGCCGGCCACCCTGGACGTCCTGGGCAACAAGGAGGTCATCGCCGTCGACCAGGACCCGCTCGGCAAACAGGGCACGGTGGTCTCCGCCGAGGGCGGGCGCTGGGTCGTCGCCAAGGAGATGAAGGACGGCAGCCGCGCGGTGGCCCTGTTCAACGAGTCCGGCACGGCCCAGCGCATCGCGACGACGGCCCACTCGGTCGGGCTGTCCGACGCCCCCGCCTACACCCTGCGCGACCTGTGGCGGCACCGGACCCGGAACACCGCCGGAACCATCTCCGCGACCGTCCCGGCCCACGGCACGGTCCTCGTCCGGGTCGCCGCCGACCGCCACTGGGCCGCCTACCCGCCCGCCGTCGAACTCGGCCTGGACAGCAGTCCGTTCGTGGAGGCCGGCAGACCGGCCGCGCTCACCACGACGGTCACGGATCTCGGCCGCACGCCCGCCGGGCGGGTGTCCGTGTCGCTGACCGGCCCCACCGGCTGGACCGTGACGCCGGCATCGCCGACGAAGGCCGTCTCCCTGCGGACCGGCCGCACGCTGCGCACCGGCTGGCGGGTGACCGCTCCCCGGGGGACGCCGACGGGGTCGTACGACCTGACGCTGCGGGCCGCCTACCGCTCACCGTCCGGCGCGCGCGTCGACAGCACCCTGCCGCTGACCGCCTCGGTGGTGGTGCCGCCGCCCTCGGGAACGTCGTACCTGGGTGATCTGCCGTGGCTGTCGGCCACGAACGGCTGGGGGCCGGCCGAACGCGACACCAGCAACGGGGAGAGCGACGCGGGTGACGGCCGCCCGATCACCCTGGACGGGGTCGTGTACGCCAAGGGACTCGGTGTGCACGCGGAGAGCTCCGTCGAGTACTACACCGGCAAGGCGTGCGAGACGGTCAGCGCGGACGTCGGCGTCGACGACGAGAAGGGGACGAAGGGCACCGTCGCCTTCGAGATCTGGGCCGACGGCACCAAGGTCGCCTCGACCGGCGTCCTGACGAACGCGATGCCCGCACGGACGCTCACCGCCGATGTCACCGGAGCCCAGGTGGTCCGACTCGTCGTCACCGACGGCGGCGACGGGATCGACTCGGACCACGCGGACTGGGCGGACGCGAAGCTCATGTGCTGAGCGGCGGGCGCCGGCCGGGCCGACCGCGTGATCATCGGGGTCCCCGCCCTCGACGATCACGCGGTGACCGTCAGCGGCCTACCACCACGGGGTGCAGCGCGCGGTGTTGTCGCCGTTCGCCTGCACGCAGACGCGGGCCAGCGCGGGGGAGTTGTCGGGGATGTAGGTGGACTCCTGGGTGCGCCACGGGTCGACCCAGATGCGGTTCTGCAGACCGTAGAAGTGGTTGGTGTCGCCCTGCGGGGCCCAGTCGATCCAGCCCGAACAGGTGGTGCTGCCACCGCTGTTGTTCACGTAGTTCCGGACCTGCCAGCCCCCGCCGCCCGAGACGTACTGCGTCATCATGGTGCCGGTGCAGTTGTTGCTCCGGGCCGTGTACTGCGCGGTCTCGGCCGAGGCCACCCCGCTGCCGCCCAGCACCAGCGTGGCGACTCCGGCCAGCGTGCCGGCCCCGACGGCGACCCGGCGCACGATGCTGCCTGCGTTCATGTTCCGTTCCCTCCCTCAAGCGCGGCGTCCGCCGCACACGAGTGATCGTCCGGGACGGTTCCAACAGGCGGCCAACGGAGCGCCAACCGCCGCTTTCCCGCGGAGGCGGAGCGCCAACCGCCGCTTCTCACACGGCCGTTGACGCCGCAAGGTGCAGGGCCGCGGCAGCGGCTCCGACCAGGCCCGCGTCCGTGCCCATCTGGGCGGGCACCACCGTCAGGCGCTGGACGAACGACAGGGCCGCGTAGCCGGTGAGGGCCTTGCGCAGCGGTGTGAAGAGGACGTCACCGGCCTTGCCCACTCCCCCGCCGATCACCGCGATGTCGATCTCGACGAGCGTCGCGGTGGCCGCGATCCCGGCCGCCAGTGCCTGGGCCGCACGCTCGAAGGAGGCCACGGCGACCGGATCGCCCTCGCGGGCGGCGGCGGCCACCGCCGCGGCGGAGGCGTCGCCGTCGGGACCCGGCTGCCAGCCCATTTCCAGTGCGCGCCGGGCGATGTTGGGGCCGCTCGCGATGCGTTCGACACAGCCGCGCGAGCCGCACGGGCACGGGTCGCCGTCGAGGTCGACGCTGATGTGGCCGATGTGCCCCGCGTTGCCGGTGGGTCCGGGATGCAGACGGCCGTCGAGGACCAGGCCACCGCCGACGCCCGTCGAGACCACCATGCACAGCGCGTTGTCGTGACCGCGGGCCGCGCCCTGCCAGTGCTCGGCGGCCGTGATGGCCACACCGTCGCCGATCAGCTCGACCGGCAGGCCGCCGGCGGCCGCATGCACCCGCTCCACGAGCGGGAAGTCGCGCCAGCCGGGTACGTTCACCGGGCTCACCGTTCCCGCGGAGGCGTCCACCGGACCCGCGCTGCCGATTCCGATGGAGCCCGCCCGTCCCCACAGGGCCGACCGCGCGAGCTCGCCGAGGACCTCCTCCACCGCCCGCATGACCGTCTCACCGTCGTCCTTCGCGGGCGTCGCGCGCTGCGCGCGGACCTGGATCCGTCCGTGGCCGTCCACCAGCGCGCCGGCGATCTTGGTGCCGCCGATGTCGAGCGCCGCCACGAGGTCGGTGTGCATCAGAGTCAGATCTCCCCGTCAGCAGTGAGAAAGGGCTGCCCGGTCAGGCGGTGGGGTCGCAGGCCGGGGATTGCGGTGGACAGTGTCTCCCGCATCTGACAACGTTGTCCAGGCTCTATGCTCGACGCCACATCCTCATACAAACCCATGGACCGACGCATCCCCGTGGGACGAACAGGACAGGACTCCGCATCGTGCCCGAGACCACCCGCCGCGCCGCCGGCCTCCCCGACCGCCACTCCGGGACCCGTTACGGCAACCGTCCGACCATGAAGGACGTCGCGGCGCGAGCCGGAGTCGGCCTGAAGACGGTGTCGCGCGTGGTCAACGGGGAGCCGGGAGTCACTCCGGACACCGAGCGCCGCGTCCAGGAGGCCATCGACGCGCTGGGCTTCCGGCGCAACGACAGCGCACGGGTGCTGCGCAAGGGCCGTACGGCGAGCATCGGCCTGGTCCTGGAGGACCTCGCCGACCCGTTCTACGGCCCCCTCAGCCGCGCGGTCGAGGAGGTGGCCCGCGCCCACGGGGCCCTGCTGATCAACGGTTCCAGCGCGGAGGACCCGGACCGTGAGCAGGAGCTGGCGCTGGCCCTGTGCGCGCGGCGCGTGGACGGCCTGGTGATCATCCCGGCCGGGGACGACCACCGTTATCTGGAGCCGGAGATCAAGGCGGGCGTCGCGACCGTGTTCGTGGACCGTCCGGCCGGGAGGATCGACGCCGACGTCGTCCTGTCCGACAACTTCGGCGGCGCCCGCGCCGGGGTCGCCCATCTGATCGCGCACGGTCACCGCCGGATCGGTTTCATCGGCGACATGCCCCGCATCCACACGGCGGCCGAGCGTCTGCGCGGCTACCGGGCGGCCATGGAGGACGCGGGGATACCCGTCGAGGACTCCTGGATGTCCCTGGGAGCCACCGACCCCGAGCGGGTGCGCCGGGCCGCCGACGAGATGCTCTCCGGCCCCTCCCCCGTCACCGCGGTCTTCACGGGCAACAACCGGGTGACGGTCACCGTGATCCGGGTCCTGGCGGAACAGCCCCGCCCTGTCGCCCTCGTCGGCTTCGACGACATCGAACTCGCCGACCTGCTCGAGCCCGGTGTCACGGTGATCGCCCAGGACGCGGCCGCCCTCGGGCGCACCGCCGCCGAACGCCTCTTCCGTCAGCTGGACGGGACCCTTGTCTCCCCGGAGCGCATCGAACTGCCGACCCGGCTGATCACCCGCGGATCGGGCGAGCTGCCGCCGGCGGACTGACGCGCGGACGACCGGCCCGGGTCATCGGCCCGGTGCGCCTCCGCGACCGGCCGCCGTGACCGGTCCCTACTTGCCGGAGGCCGTCAGGTCGCCCCGTCGTGGGGACGCGAACGACTCCAGGTCCGTGCGGGTCAGGCCGGTCAGCCTGGCGACCTCGCCGATGTCGAGCGCGCCGCAGTCCAGGCCGCGCAGCAGATAGCCGCTGAGGGCCTTGGCGGTGGCGGGCTCGTCCATGACGTCGCCCCCGGTCCGGTTGGCGTAGCGGGAGAGGCGGGCGGCCGCCTGTTCGAAGCCCTCGCGGTAGAAGGCGAAGACGGCCGCGTACCGGGTGGGGATGTGACCGGGGTGCATGTCCCAGCCCTGGTAGTACGCGCGGGCCAGGGCCCGCCGGGTGAGGTCGTAGTGCAGCCGCCAGGCGGCGTGGACCTGCTCGGCCGGCCCGACCGGCAGCACGTTGGTCGAGCCGTCGCAGACCCGTACGCCGGTGCCCGCGGCCGCGACCTGCATGACCGCCTTGGCATGGTCGGCGGCGGGGTGGTCACCGGCCTGGTAGGCGGCGGAGACCCCCAGGCAGGCGCTGTAGTCGAAGGTGCCGTAGTGCAGACCGGTGGCGCGGCCCTCGGCGGCCTGGATCATCCGGGCGACGGTGGCGGTTCCGTCGCTGGCGAGGATGGCCTGGCTGGTCTCGATCTGGATCTCGAAGCCGATCCGGCCGGGTTCGAGACCGTGCGCCTTCTCGAAGGCGTCGAGGAGCCGGACCAGGGCCGTGACCTGTTCCGGGTAGGTCACCTTCGGCAGGGTGAGGACGAGTCCGCCGGGCAGTCCGCCCGCTCCCATCAGGCCGGTGAGGAAGATGTCGAGGGTGCGGATGCCCCGGTGGCGTACGGGGGCCTCCATGCACTTCATGCGGATGCCCATGTACGGGGCCGCCGTGCCGTTCTCGTAGGCCTCCGCGATCAGCCGGGCCGCGCGGGCGGCGGCCGCGTCCTCCTCGGTGTCCGGGCGCGGGCCGTAGCCGTCCTCGAAGTCGACGCGGAGGTCTTCGATCGGCTCGCGTTCCAGCTTGGCGCGGACGCGGGAGTACACCGGCTCGGCGAGCTCGTCGGTCAGGCCGAGGACGGCGGCGAAGGACGCGGCGTCCGGGGCGTGCTCGTCGAGCGCGGCGAGGGCCCGGTCGCCCCAGGAGCGGACGGTGTCCGCGGTGAAGACGTCACCGGGGACGTACACGGTGTGGACGGGCTGGCGGGTTCCGGGGTCCCCCGGGTAGCGGCGCTCCAGCTCGGCGTCGACCGGCGCGAGGGAGGCACTGATGTCCTCGCTGACGGCGCCCGCGAGGCTCGTCGCCACCTGCTCCTGCTGGCCCTGGCCCATCCCACACCCTCCTGTTTTCCACTGTACGGAATCAACAATCCGTTGAATGAAGTTATCGGGGCACCTTCCGGGTGGTCAACACCATGTCCACGGGGCGGCCACTGGGCCGTTCGGGCGAGTTCACGCCCGTCCCGTGCACGGGTATCACTCCCGTGCACGCGGGAACCGTCCACCCGGAAGGCTCCACGCACCACTCGCCCTGCGCACGACTCGTCCGGCTGCCGCCCCCGAAGGAGCCTCCGTGCCGAATCACCGCCGGGTCACCCGCCGCCCGGGCCTGGAGGCCATGCTCGCCGCCGCGGTCGCCGTTCCCCTCTCCCGTGCCGCGATCGCCACCTCGTCCGCCTCGGTGCGGGCGCGCCGGGTACCCCGTCTCGAGGTCATGACCTTCAACCTGCGTTTCGCGAGTGCCACCGAACCCCACAGCTGGGGCGCCCGCAGACCGGTGATGCGCGAGCTGCTGCGCCGTGCGCGCCCGCATGTCATCGGCACCCAGGAGGGCCTCTACCAGCAGCTGCGCGACATCGAGTCCGACCTCGCAACGCGGTACGACTGGATCGGCACCGGCCGCGAGGGGGGCAGCCGCGACGAGTCCACGGCGGTCTTCTACGACTCCCGGCGGCTGCTCCCCGTCGAGCACTACACCTTCTGGCTCTCCGACACCCCGGAGGTCATCCGCTCGAACACCTGGGGCGCCGCCTTCCCCCGCATCGTCACCTGGGTCCGCTTCCGCGATCTCGCCGACGGCGGACGGGAGTTCTACGTCCTCAACACTCATCTCGACCACGCGAGCCAGTACGCGCGCGAGCGCAGCGCCTCGCTGATGGCCCAGCGGATCGCGCTGCTCGACCGCTCGTTGCCGGTCGTGGTGACCGGCGACTTCAACGTCGCCGCGCACCGGAACCCGGTCTACGACACGATGGTGGATTCGGGTCTGGTCGACACCTGGGACACGGCGGCACATCGCGGAACCCTGTACGGGACCTTCCACGGCTACGAGGGGCTCACGCCGAACGGCGACCGCATCGACTGGATCCTGACCACGCCGGCAGTGCGGGTGCACCGCACGTCGATCAACACCTTCTGCGCGCACGGCCAGTTCCCCAGCGACCACCTGCCCGTGCAGGCGTCGCTGAGCCTGGGCGGTCCGGGATGAGCAGAGGCCCCCGTGACCGGGAGCGGTCGCGGGGGCCTCGTACAGGTCGGCGGGGATCAGCCCTTGCGGGTCTTGATCTCCTCGGTGAGCTGCGGGACGACGTCGAAGAGGTCGCCGACCACGCCGTAGTCGACCAGGTCGAAGATCGGGGCCTCGGGGTCCTTGTTGACGGCCACGATGGTCTTCGAGGTCTGCATACCGGCGCGGTGCTGGATGGCGCCGGAGATGCCGTTGGCGATGTAGAGCTGCGGCGAGACCGACTTGCCGGTCTGGCCGACCTGGTTGGTGTGCGGGTACCAGCCCGCGTCCACCGCGGCACGCGAGGCGCCGACGGCCGCGCCGAGGGAGTCGGCGAGGGCCTCGATGACCGAGAAGTTCTCCGCGCCGTTGACACCACGGCCACCGGAGACCACGATCGCGGCCTCGGTCAGCTCCGGACGGCCCGTCGACTCACGCGGCGTACGGGCGGTGACCTTGGTGCCGGTCGCCTTGTCGGAGAAGGACACGGACAGGGCCTCGACCGCGCCCGCGGCCGGGGCGGCCTCGACGGCGGCCGAGTTCGGCTTGACCGTGATGACCGGGGTGCCCTTGATGACACGGGACTTGGTGGTGAAGGAAGCGGCGAACACCGACTGCGTGGCCACCGGACCCTCGTCACCGGCCTCCAGGTCGACGGCGTCGGTGATGATGCCGGAGCCGATGCGCAGCGCCAGACGGGCGGCGATCTCCTTGCCCTCGGCGGAGGACGGGACCAGCACGGCGGCCGGGGAGACGGCCTCGTAGGCGGCCTGCAGGGCGTCCACCTTCGGGACGACCAGGTACTCGGCGTACTCGGACGCCTCGTGGGTGAGGACCTTCACCGCACCGTGCTCGGCGAGCGCGGCGGCGGTGTCGGCGGCGCCGTTGCCCAGAGCGACGGCGACGGGCTCGCCGATGCGGCGGGCCAGGGTCAGCAGCTCCAGGGTGGGCTTGCGGACGGCACCGTCCACGTGGTCGACGTAGACGAGGACTTCAGCCATGGGATTGCTCTCCTGCGTACGAAAGTTGAGGGGCGGTCAGCGGGTACGAGCCCTTAGATGAACTTCTGGCCCGCGAGGAACTCAGCGAGCTGCTTGCCGCCCTCGCCCTCGTCCTTGACGATCGTGCCGGCCGTGCGGGCCGGGCGCTCGTTCGCGGCCTCGACCTTGGTGAACGCGCCGTCGAGACCGACCTCCTCGGCCTCGATGTCCAGGTCGGACAGGTCCCAGGACTCCACCGGCTTCTTCTTGGCCGCCATGATGCCCTTGAAGGACGGGTAACGGGCCTCACCCGACTGGTCGGTGACGGACACGACCGCCGGGAGCGAAGCCTCGAGCTGCTCCGAGGCGGCGTCGCCGTCGCGGCGGCCCTTGACCGTGCCGTCCTCGACGGAGACCTCGGAGAGCAGCGTGACCTGCGGGACACCCAGACGCTCGGCCAGCAGGGCCGGCACGACGCCCATGGTGCCGTCGGTGGAGGCCATGCCGGAGATGACCAGGTCGTAGCCGGCCTTCTCGACGGCCTTGGCGAGCACCAGGGAGGTGCCGATGGCGTCGGTGCCGTGCAGGTCGTCGTCCTCGACGTGGATCGCCTTGTCGGCACCCATCGACAGGGCCTTGCGCAGCGCGTCCTTGGCGTCCTCGGGGCCGATGGTCAGCACGGTGACCTCGGCCTCGTCCGCGTCCTCGGCGATCTGCAGCGCCTGCTCGACCGCGTACTCGTCCAGTTCGGAGAGCAGACCGTCCACGTCGTCGCGGTCGACGGTCAGGTCATCGGCGAAGTGCCGGTCGCCAGTGGCGTCGGGCACGTACTTCACAGTGACAACGATCCTCAAGCTCACGCCGGCTCTCCTACTGCATCGTCTCTTCTGGGCTGCCTCTTGGAGGCAGCATAGGCGCCTCAAGCGGCCGATCCCGGTCGGGGCGTCCGCGCGCTCCGAACGAAATATTACTCGTCAGTACACCCAGTTCATTCCCGCTAAGCAAGCGCTTTGAACTGTGACCTTCGCAACGCAGCGTAACCGGAACTCGACCACCGCGCAGGTCGGCGGGGGGGTGATCAATCGCGCAGTCCGCTGAACCGGCCCTGGTGGTAAAGGAGCGGTCGGCCGGCGCCCGCGGGATCACCCACGACGACCTCGCCGAGCACGATGCGGTGGTCGCCGGCGGGGACGCGGCCCACGATCCGGCAGACCAGCCAGACGAGGACGTCGTCGAGGACGGGCACGCCTTCGGGCCCCTCCCGCCAGGCGGTGGGCGCGCCGAAGCGGTCGGCGCCGCTGCGCGCGAAGGTGGCGGCCAGGTCGCTCTGGTGCTCGCCGAGTATGTGGACGCCGACATGGCCGGTCGTCGATATCGCGGGCCAGCTGGAGGCGCCGGTGCCGATGCCGAAGGAGAGCAGCGGGGGTTCGGCCGAGACGGAGGTGAGGGAGGTGGCGGTGAAGCCGACCGGTCCGGAGTCGCCCCGGGCCGTGATCACCGCGACACCGGCCGCATGCCGGCGGAAGGCGGAGCGCAGCAGGTCGGGCGAGGCGAGCTGGGGAGTACGGAGGTCGGGCGTGGCCGTCATGGAGTTGTCCTTCTGCGGGAGATGGCGAGCGGGTCCGTTGCTGCTCAACAGCCGGGACAGCGCGCGCTCGCGGTGCGGGCCAGGTCGACGTGGACCCGCCCGAAGAGAAGGACTTCCGTAGCCATGGGGTCAGGCTGACGATAGCTGGAGGGTGCAGTCAAGTGCGTCCCGGCATATGGGAGATGCCTCACCATGATCGGCACGGCCGTCAGACCGCCTCCGCGAGGGCCGCGATCACATCGGCCTTGCGCGGCTGCCCGGCGGCGCGCCGCACCACTCGTCCGTCCGCGTCGAGGACGAGCACGGTGGGGGTCTTGAGGATCCCGAGTTCGCGTACGAGGTCCAGGTGCGCCTCCGCGTCGATCTCCACGTGAGTGACGCCGGGGACCATGCCGGCCACCTCGCCGAGGATCCGTCTGGTCGCCCGGCAGGGTGCGCAGAAGGCGCTGGAGAACTGCACGAGGGTTGCCCGCTCGCCGAGTTCGCCGCCCAGCTCGGCCGCCCCGAGCCGCTTCCCGTCGTCCCGCCCGCGCACCCGCACTCTCCCGCTCCGCCGCCTGTGCAGCACTCCGTAGACACTCGCCGCCGCGAGCACCGCCACGCACACCGCCAGTCCCGTCATCACCCGCACAAGCATTCATGAGACTGCAAAGATTCCCGCCTTCCAGGAGTGTTTCCCCTGCGGAATGCTTGATTCATGGACATCGACACCAGAGGACCGCGGTTCGGGGCGGCCGTGACGACGGTAGTACTGGCGGCCGCGCTCATCACCGGCAGCGCCTGGCTGTCGGCCTGGCAGACGCTGGCGTTCGCGCTGGGCGCGGCCGCAGGCGTGGGCCGCTCGCCGTACGGATGGGTGTTCCGCAAGGCGGTACGCCCACGGATCGGACCGCCGGCGGAGTTCGAGTCGCCGGAACCACCGCGGTTCGCCCAGGCGGTGGGGTTCGTCTTCGCCGGTCTCGGACTCGTGGGCTTCACGCTGGGACCCGGCTGGCTGGGACTCGCGGCGACCGGGGCCGCGCTCGCGGCCGCCTTCCTGAACGCGGTGTTCGGGTACTGCCTCGGGTGCGAGATGTTCCTGCTCATCCGGCGCGTCACGGTACGCGCCGAGTAAGGGGGGTCCAAAAGACCGAGGTGGATCATAGGCCGACGTGACGAGGATCTCGCCGAACCGCGGCGCCAGGACTGGCTCCTTGTCCGTTCTTCGGGCACGATCTGCGAGACGCCGTAAACCTACGGCTGCGTAACTTCCCGCCGGGATCCCTTTCCCAGGCAGAGCAGAAAGGGTCCACCTCGCCCATGGCAGAGCTGGTCTACCGTCCCGTCGTCGGTCTCGCCCTGACGATGTTCAAGGCCTGGGACCTCAAGATCGACTGCAAGGGCTCGGAGAACATCCCACGCTCGGGCGGCGCCGTGCTGGTGAGCAATCACATCAGCTACCTGGACTTCATCTTCAACGGACTGGCGGCCCTCCCGCAGAAGCGGCTGGTCCGCTTCATGGCGAAGGAGTCGGTGTTCCGCCACAAGATCTCCGGTCCGCTGATGCGCGGGATGAAGCACATCCCGGTGGACCGCAAGCAGGGCGAGGCGGCGTACGCCCACGCACTGGACTCCCTGAAGTCCGGTGAGGTCATCGGCGTCTTCCCGGAGGCCACGATCTCGCAGTCGTTCACCCTCAAGAGCTTCAAGTCGGGTGCCGCGCGCCTGGCGCAGGAGGCGGGCGTCCCGCTGATCCCGATGGCGGTCTGGGGCACGCAGCGACTGTGGACGAAGGGCCACCCGCGCAACTTCAAGCGCAGCCACACCCCGATCACCATCCGCGTCGGCGAGGCGCTCGAGGCCTCCCGCGACCAGTACGCGGGCGCCATCACCCGCCGGCTGCGCGAGCGTGTCCAGGAACTCCTGGACACTGCCCAGCGCGCCTACCCCGCACGCCCGAAGAGCGCGGACGACTCCTGGTGGCTCCCGGCCCACCTGGGCGGTACGGCCCCGACGCCGGAGGCGCTGAAGGCCGCCGAGGCGCGCTGACACCCGCGACCGTGGCACCGCGGTCATGAGGCCGCCGCGTGGCTCTCGTGTGCCGGCCGATGCAGGGAGCTCGACTGCGCGGCACCGGACCAAGCTGGATCGAAGTGACGGTGGCGGCCGCGACCGTACTCGCCCTGGGCGGAAGGACCGCCGCTCCGTCCGTGGAGGGCCGGTGGCTGGTCCGCTCCGTCTGCGACGGCGTGCTGCCCGGCGACGCCGTGCGTCGACCGGCCGCCCTGGGGCCACTCCAGGACAGCACCCGCCGCCCCCTGCCGGTCGGCCCCTCCCCCACCGGCACCCAGGCGGGGGCGCGGAGCGCGGTACGTGCGCCGGGGCTGAACTTCTCCGGGAGCTCGGCCGGTTCGGCGGCGGCGGCCGCCTCGTCTCCCCGTCGCACGCCCCCTTGGCCTCGGCCTGGGCCTCGGCCGGGTTTCGGCTGCGGGAGTGCGGAACTCGCTTCATTGCCGGGGCCGTTGAGGGGGCCGCCCGCCTCGATCGCGACGTGCGAAGCGGGCGCCGAGCGCACACCTCGTCGGATGCGGTGAGCGTGAGTCGTCTGCCCGGCCTCAGAGTGCGGTGGGGAGCGTCTTCCAGAGAGACGGCCGGTCGGGTGCCGCTTTCAGGGCGCCGAGGACGGCCGCATGAGGTTCGGCGTACAGGTCTGGATAGTCCACCTCATCGGACTCCGGATCCGGCACCCAGGCCAGCCGCTCGCCGTCGAGGGAGAACCGGGCGTCGGCGCCCGGCTTGTTGCCGCGCGGATCCTGCCGGTGCCAGGCCCCGTTGAACCGGACGGCGACCAGCCCGTGCACCATGTGCCCCGATCCGTCGTCGCACGCCAGCCGCTGATAGCAGAGCGCGGTGGGGATGTCCTCGGCGCGCAGCAGCGCGGCCAGCGCGTGGGCCTTGGCGTGACAGACGCCGGTGCCGAGCGTCAGGACGTCGGAGGCGCGCCAGGTGACACGGAGATCACCGGAGTCCTGGGAGTGCGGGACGGCGTCGCGCACGAACTCGAAAGCGGCTCGCGCATAGGCATACGAGTCCGATACGCCCACGGCCAGCCGGGCAGCCGTCTCGCGGACCACCGGATGCTCATGGTCGATGACCTCGTCGGCGGCCAGATAGGCGGACAGGTCAGGGGTTTTCTGGATCAGCTCCATGCCCGCAGAGCATAGGAATGCGATCACCCGGCAGTCAATGACTTTTCAGGTGACCGCATACCTATGCAGATACCTCTGCAGATCAGCCGCTAGCGGGCCATCTCCTCCTTGACCGCCGCCACGAACGCGTCCACGTCCTCCTCGGTGGTGTCGAAGGAGCACATCCAGCGCACGACACCCGCGGCCTCGTCCCAGAAGTAGAACCGGAACCGCTTCTGCAGCCGCTCGCTCACGTCGTGCGGGAGTTTGGCGAAGACGCCGTTGGCCTGCACCGGGTAGAGGATCTCCACCCCGTGCACGGCGCGCACGCCCTCGGCCAGACGCTGGGCCATCTCGTTGGCGTGCCGGGCGTTGCGCAGCCACAGGTCCTTGGCGAGCAGGGACTCCAGCTGCACCGACACGAAGCGCATCTTGGAGGCGAGCTGCATCGACATCTTGCGCACGTGCTTCATCCGGCGGACGGCGTCCTGGTTGATGACCACGACCGCCTCGCCGAACAGGGCGCCGTTCTTCGTCCCGCCCAGCGACAGGATGTCGACGCCGACCGCGTTGGTGAACGTCCGCATCGGGACGTCCAGGGAGGCGGCCGCGTTGGCTATCCGGGAGCCGTCCAGGTGCACCTTCATGCCGTGCGCGTGGGCGTGCTCGCAGATCGCGCGGATCTCGTCGGGCGTGTAGAGGGTGCCGAGCTCCGTGCTCTGGGTGATCGAGACCACCTGCGGCATCGCCCGGTGCTCGTCCTCCCAGCCCCAGGCCTGCCGGTCGATCAGCTCGGGCGTGAGTTTGCCGTCGGGCGTGGGCACGGTGAGCAGCTTGAGGCCGCCCATGCGCTCGGGGGCGCCGCCCTCGTCGACGTTGATGTGCGCGCTCTCGGCGCAGATCACCGCGCCCCAGCGGTCGGTGACCGCCTGGAGCGCGACGACGTTGGCGCCGGTGCCGTTGAAGACCGGGAAGGCCTCCGCCGTCGAGCCGAAGTGGCCGCGGATGATCCGCTGGAGGTTCTCGGTGTAGTCGTCCTCACCGTAGGCGACCTGGTGGCCGCCGTTGGCCAGCCCGATGGCGGCGAGCACCTCCGGGTGCACCCCGGCGTAGTTGTCACTGGCGAAACCGCGGACCTCCGGGTCGTGGTGGCGACGCGCGTCGGTCCTGGGAGGGTTCACGGCTTCTCGGTCAGCCACAGACGGTTTCCGTTCACTTCGGCGGCGGTCTTGCTCCAGACGCCCTCGATGGCCTCGGCCAGGTCGTTGACGTCCGTGAAGCCCGCGAACTTCGCGTTGGGGCGCTCGGCGCGCATCGCGTCGTGCACCAACGCCTTCACCACCAGGATCGTAGCCGCCGACGTGGGACCGTCGGCGCCCTCGGAGATCCCCGCCTTGCGGAAGTAGTCGGCCATGGCAAGCGTCCACGCCTCGGCCGCGGCCTTGGCGGCGGAGTACGCGGCGTTGCCCGCGGTCGGCCTGCTCGCGCCGGCCGCGCTGATCAGGACGTACCGCCCGCGCTCGCTGCGCTGGAGCGCCTCGTGGAAGGCGAGGGAGGTGTGCTGCACGGTCTTGACCAGCAGCAGCTCCAGGAAGTCCCAGTCGTCGAGGCTCGTCTTGGTGAAGGTCTCGCTGCCACGCCAGCCGCCCACGAGGTGGACGAGGCCGTCGACCCGGCCGAAGTCCTTCTCGATGTGGGCGGCCCAGTCGCGGGTTGTAGAGCTTTGGTGTCTCT
>NZ_JBHYKH010000074.1:0-3021 GCF_042741275.1 Streptomyces sp. NPDC058964 | reverse complement strand
AGGGTGTGCCCGCCCCGCCCCCCCGCGCCATCGTCATTCGGGTGGTGGGCCCCCCAGTCGCGGGTGGACTGCAGGTCGAGCAGGTCCACCGTGTCTCCGGTGACGGTGGCGCCGCCGGACGCGTAGCGCGCCGCGTCCACGGCCTCGGACAGCCGCTCGGGGTCGTTGTCCGCCCCGACGACGGTCGCGCCCGCCTCGGCCAGCCGGAGCAGTGCCGCCCGGCCGGCGGGTCCGCCCGCGCCGGCCACCGCGATCACCGCGCCGCTCAGTGCCCCGTTCCCGTTCCCCATGTTCTTCGCCTCCTGAGCAGTCTTACGGGCGCGGTCGCTCACGCGGCGACCCGCTCGGCGCTGTCCGCCGTGATCCCCTTGGTGGAGGCGATCACGTTCTTCAGCTTCTTGGACAGTGCCTCAAAGAACATGCTCAGCGGAAACTCGTCCGGAAGCACGTCATCCACGAGCTTGCGCGGCGGCAGGGTCAGGTCCAGGGCGTCGGGACCCTTGGCCCACTTCGAGCCCGGGTGCGGGGCGAGGTAGGTGGAGACGAGCTCGTAGCCGGCGAACCAGTGCACCAGCTTCGGACGGTCTATGCCGTCGCGGTAGAGCTTCTCGATCTCGGCGCACAGCTGGTTGGTGACCTGCGGGGCGCGCTGCCAGTCGATGGTGAGCTTGTTGTCCGTCCAGCGCACGACGTCGTGCTTGTGCAGGTAGGCGAAGAGCAGCTGGCCGCCGAGGCCGTCATAGTTGCGGTTGCGGTCGCCGGTGAGCGGGAAGCGGAACATCCGGTCGAAGAGCACCGCGTACTGCACGTCGCGGGCCTGCGGGACGCCGTCCGCCTCGAGCTTCACGGCCTCCTTGAACGCGGTGAGGTCGCAGCGCAGCTCCTCCAGGCCGTACATCCAGAACGGCTGGCGCTGCTTGATCATGAACGGGTCGAACGGCAGGTCGCCGTGGCTGTGCGTGCGGTCGTGGACCATGTCCCACAGCACGAAGGCCTCTTCGCAGCGCTTCTGGTCGTGGACCATCGCGGCGATGTCCTCGGGCAGCTCGAGGCCGAGGATGTCGACGGCGGCGTCGGTCACCCGGCGGAAGCGGGCGGCCTCGCGGTCGCAGAAGATGCCACCCCAGGTGAATCGTTCCGGCGCCTCGCGCACGGCGATGGTCTCGGGGAAGAGGACGGCGGAGTTGGTGTCGTAGCCCGCCGTGAAGTCCTCGAACTTGATGCCGCAGAACAGCGGGTTGTCGTACCGGGTGCGCTCCAGCTCGGCCAGCCACTCCGGCCAGACCATGCGCAGCACGACCGCCTCCAGGTTGCGGTCCGGGTTGCCGTTCTGCGTGTACATCGGGAAGACGACCAGGTGCTGGAGGCCGTCGGCACGGCCCGCGGCGGGCTGGAAGGCCAGCAGCGAGTCGAGGAAGTCCGGCACCCCGAAGCCGCCGTCGGCCCAGCGGTCGAGGTCCTTCGCCAGGGCCTGGTGGTAGTCGGCGTCGTGCGGGAGCAACGGGGACAGTTCCTCGACGGCGTCCATGACCCGGCGCACGGCCTGCTCGGCGTCGGCCCGGTCCGGGGCACCCTCGGCGTCGAAGTCGATCGACCCGTCCGTCGACTGCCATGGCCGGATCCGTTCCACGGCATCCTTGAGCACGGGCCAGGCCGGGTGCTCAATCACCCTGGTCATGGGAGGAACCTGTCCCTCCGCGCCCACCTGCACAAGAATTTCCGTCATGTCCCATCCTCCACGGGAGAAGCTCGCGTATGCACACCGTATGCGTACGAGGTTTCTCCCAGCAAGAGGAGGACCGGGAAATTATCCTGCGCATCACCATGGTCACCGCGCTTTTTCCTGTGAGAAACCGTGACGGCGCTCACTTCGCCCGCGACGCGACGACTCCAGGAGGGCCGGCGGACACGGACGGTCACCGCTCGGATCCAGCCGGTCAATCCTCGGGGGACTCGCCCACGCGAGGGTGACCTCCGGCGGGGGGCACAGACCGGCACGGCCAGGCGCGCGCCCGGTACACCCCGCGTGTCACCCCAATCCCCGCGTGTATGCGCGGGTTCATCGGGAGACCCGGCCATTAGGCTGCGAATCTGCCGCGTGGACAGCGACGTCCCCGATGACCGCCCCGTCCGCGCGCGAGCCGAGCCGCCGTCGACGGAAGCGAGTTGAACCTTGAACTTCCTTACCATCGGTCACCGCGGTGTCATGGGCGTCGAGCCCGAGAACACCCTGCGTTCCTTCGTCGCCGCCCAGCAGGCCGGCCTCGACCTCATCGAACTCGATCTGCACCTCAGCAAGGACGGCGCCCTGGTCGTCATGCACGACGCGGAGGTGGACCGCACGACCGACGGAAGCGGCCCGATCGCCGAGAAGACCCTCGCCGAGCTGCGCGCCCTGGACGCGGGCCGCGGCGAGCGCGTCCCGGTCTTCGAGGAGGTCCTGGACGCCGTGAGGGCGCCGCTGCAGGCGGAGATCAAGGACGTGGCGGCGGCCCGGGCGCTGGCGGAGGTGATGCACAAGCGGGACCTGGTGTCCCGTGTGGAGGTGTCCTCGTTCCACGACGAGGCGATCGCCGAGATCTCCCGCCTGGTGCCGGGCGTCCGCACCGCGCTCGTCGCCAGCCGCTACGGCACCGACGTCGTGGAGCGCGCGACGGCGGCCGGTGCCGCGACCGTCTGCCTGAACATCCGGCGGCTCACCCTGGAGGTCGTGGAACATGCCCGGAAGGCGGACCTGAGGATCATCGGGTGGGTGGTGAACACCCAGGACCACCTGCGGCTCGTACGGGCCCTGCAGCTGGACGGGGCGACCACCGACTACCCGGAGATCAAGCGCACGGGCCGCTTCACGGCGTGACGGTCAGGCCAGCTCCTTGACCAGCAGCTCGAACTGCAGGTCGTCGCGCCGCGGGAAGCCGAAACCCGGCTTTGCGGAACCGGACGCGGGGCGACCGGCCCGAGCGCGGGGGCCCCGGGCGCGCGGGCCGCCCCGGCGGGAGGGGCGGGCGCCGATCACGCGCA
>NZ_JBHYKH010000073.1:24296-25298 GCF_042741275.1 Streptomyces sp. NPDC058964 | reverse complement strand
GCCGAGAACGGGTGGGCGGGGTCGGTGCCGTCGCCACCCTGATAGAGCGTGACCTCGCCGTCGTCCCAGACGACGATCAGGTCCATACGCCGGCCCGCCCCGGCGGCGCCGGTGAAGTAGCCGGTCGTCATCTGCGCGGCGTGCTTCCACGGCGCGCCCGCGAAGGCCGTGCTGTAGGTGACCTGCTGGACCCAGGCGGCCAGGTCGTCGACCCGGGCGGCCACGGCTCCGTTGCGGGTCTCGGCCGGATCGGTGCCGAGGCAACCACCCTGCCAGGACAGGCTGCTGACGCCGGCGACCGCGGACCGGCCGCCGGCGGTGGTCAGCACCGGACCGCCGGTGTCGCCCTTGCAGATCGCGGCGCCGTCGGACTTGCCGGCGAGGTCCACGGTGGTGTCGCCGACGTTCTGCACGGTGAACGCGGCCGCGTGCACCTGGTCGGGGATCCACTGATCGTGCGTGCGCCCGAAGCCCGCGGCCTGGACCTCGTCCCCGGCGGCGGGCGCGGTGCCGGCCACGCGGACGGGGGTGATGCCGGTGACCGGTTTGGCCAGCTGGGCCAGGACGACGTCGCGGTCGGTGCGCGGCACCAGGCTCACCACCTGCTGGGCGCTGCCGCCCAGAGTGGCCGTCGTCTTCAGCTTCGGTGCGCCGGGGGCGAGCTTGGCACCGGCGCTATCGGTGAAGCAGGTTGCGGCGGTCAGCAGCCACTGCTTGTCGACCAGCGTGGCCGAACAGCTGCGCTGTCCGCCGATGTCGAGCCGTGCGGTGGCGGCGGAGACGGAGTCGGGGGCCTGCGGGCCCGATACGGCGATCGCGGGGGCGGCGGTCAGGGCCGCGGCGGCCAGCGATGTGGCGGCGAGTACGCCGCTGGTCCGCGCGAGGCGCGGACGATAGCCGGAAATGAGGTTGCGCGGTTCGTGCTGGAGCGGGAAACTCGGTTCGGTAGGGCCGGTCAGGCGCGGTCACCCCACGGCCCAAAGCAGCGTGGGGGGGCCCCCG
>NZ_JBHYKH010000073.1:14365-24286 GCF_042741275.1 Streptomyces sp. NPDC058964 | reverse complement strand
GTTCGGAGGGGCCGGTCACCGGGTGCCGCGCAGCACAAACAGCACGTTTGGCGCGCCACCGGCGGCCCCCTCACCCACGCTCTGGTAGCCGTTCTTCTCCACCGTCACCGTCTTGGCCGGCGCCGCCGGGTCGGCCTGCGGCCTGAGGTCGGCGCTGATGGGGTGGTCGGCGGTCTCCAGGGCGAAGACACGCGGAAGCTCCAGCGTGAGATAGCCGCTCTTGGCGGTGGCCCTGAAGCAGTAGGCGCCCTGAGGGTTCCCGCTGGGACCCTGTACAGTCATGACCTTGATCTGCGAACCCGAGTCGTCGCATGCGGCGAGGGTGATGTGCCCGTCGCCCTTGATCAGTTTGATGCCCTTGTCCCTCTGGATCTGATCCGCGTTCGGGTAGGCGTAGTCCTCCACCGCGGAGGGCGGCGTGGCCCCCGTGGGTCCCCCCGGGGGCTGCGGATCGGCGGTCGCGAGCACCGGAGTGCCGGCGAGCGCCAGAATGGCAGCAACCCCCGCGACGGGAAGCATCCTGCGTATACCAGGAGTCACCCGAATTCCTTTCCAGGCATGGGTGAGGGCACGACGAAGGAACATCGGCAGGTCCCCCATGCACAGATGTAAAGCAAAAATAAGTGGTCGGGTGCAAGACTAACGCGCCATCAGAAACCTGGACAACGTGATCATCTTCATCCGCTGTTCACGGAACCTGAACATGGCAAACACAGTCACGCGCGCAAAGTGCCGCCCTCGGAACGGAGGTGTTCAACGTCGAGCTGCGTGCCTCAGCGGAGTCCCAGCCCACCCACGGCCGTGCTGTAGGCAGCGTCTTCCCGGCCTCGGGGTGCCCCATGGCGCTGAGCACCTGTCCCAGGCCGAGCCGGGCCTGCTCCGACCAGGCAGGCATCTGCGCGGCGTCGAAGGCAGCGGCCACGATCGAGTACGGCCGGCCGGGCATCATCTGCGCTTACCCTCGTCCCGGCCGAACGTGTGACAAAAGGTCCGGTCAGGGCACGTGTTGGCGACTGGCCACAGCCATGGCCAGACGTCCGCGGCCAGCACGATCCGACCGTCCGCCGCCCTCGGCGACGGCATCGAGGCCAGCGCGCGAGGCAGCCGGGCCACGTCGATCCGGCCCTGCTTGAGACCGCCGTGCAGGGCCCCGTGTCCGCGGCGGTGCTCCGGATCGAGTGCCAGGTCGACCAGCGTCCGCACCGGTCCATCCGTGCACAACAGCGCGTCGCACAGCTCGAACAGCCCGTCGCCCCGCGCGGTCTGACATCCGTACAACTCCGTCCGGAAGCGTGACACTTCCACGAACGTATCCCGCAGGACATGGCCAAGGACGTCGACCAGGCCCTCGAGGACATCGCCACGGCCCACGGCGTGGCAGTACGCCCGGCCCGGGGGCGGCCGCGCGGCCGCTCCCGCGGGCGCCGGGCGTAAGCCGCGCGCGGCCGGGCCCGCGATACCGGTCATCTGGCGCAGGGTGCGGGACAGCAGGCGGCGCTGGCTGAGGGCGTTCCCGGTATGCAGCAGATACGCGGCCGGGCCCGCGGCGGCCAGGGCCGTGCTGCGCGCCTGGCGGGAGGTGTGGCCGATGGCGAGCAGCCCGAACCCGGCGGCGACAGCACCGGCCACGAGCGGCGGGCCGGCGAGCCAGGCGCCGCCGGCCAGCGTCACGCTGGAGGGAAGCTGCGTCTTGACGTTGACGGCGGCCGTCGCGACGCCGAGGTTCATCCCGGCCAGGCACTGGCGTAACTCGTCCAGGGGTACGGCAAAACGGTCGTTGACCTCGTTCCGCAGATAGGCGTCCAGGGTGCGGCCGTCCGGGATGTCCGCCAGGGACGCCAGCTCGGCGGCGGCCTGGCCCACCGCCTGGCGGAAGGCGAGGAATTCCCGGCCGTGGCGCCGGCGCAGCCGTACGATCTGCTCGGCGGACACCCGGTCGATGTCCGCGGGCACGACCGGCCCCAGGGCCAGGATGCCGATGCGCTCGGCCAGGGACGGCCCGGCCTGCGCAGCCGCCTGCGCGGGCGTCCGCAGCAGATACCCGGCCAGCAGATCGGCCGACCAGCCGTTGGCGAGGGCGAACGCATGCGGCTGGTCGGTGGTCAGCTCCAGGTGGTTCGCCGAGCCGAACTCCTCCGCGAGGCAGCTCATGTACAGGGAGACGAAGCGCTCGCGAAGGACCAGCCAGCGCGCGTCCACCTCGTGGGACAGGGTCAGTCGCCCCCGGACCGCCAACCCCGCCTCCACCAGGGCCCGCGTCAGGTCGGGGCGAACCTGGCTCTCGTGGAGCGCGGCCAGGCGCGGCCGGTGGGCCGCCGCGGCCGAGGTGCCCGACGCGGTGTGGTCGAAGGCGGCCATGTCGCGCTGCTGTACGCGCAGCCCGGCCCGCAGGGCGCTCTCGTGGCCCGCGAGCAGTTCGAGGAAGCGGGGTGCGATGGCGTCCACCGCGGCCGTGGGGCCGGCGTTCTCGATGAAGCCGGCCTGGTCGGCCAGGACGCGCACGGTCCGCGAGTCGCGGATCGCATAGTCCTCCGGGACGATGCGCACGATGGCGGGCCAGTACAGCGCGGATATCTTCAGCCACCGCTCGTCGCGGACGTGGAAATACGGGTAGTAGAGGCCGAGGCCGGATGCGGGGCCTTGCACGGTGACGGCCAATCGTTGTCCTCTGGTCTGCGATCCGCCGGGGGCCGGTGCTACGCGGCCGCCGTGAGCCGGTCGAATTCGGCCCTGTTCCTGTCGAGCTGTGCACGGTAGACGTCGGCGTCCGCGTCGAATCCGCGGGTGCGCGCGTAGTCCAGACAGAGGCCCGCGCGGTGCATGGTGACGACCGTGCGGAAGAGGTCCCTGGCCCGGCGGTCCTCCCCCTCGTCCGAGGCGATCGTGGTGACGTGATCGCGATTGCTGTTGAGCATGACAGCCTCGATGGTGTGCATCGGCCCTCGGCCCGGGCCCGCGGCGCTGTCCTCCGTCATGCCGAGGATCTGGAAGAAGGGGCCGCGCAGCAGCACCTCCTTCTCGTACGCGTACGCCGACAGCCCGTCCACGGGCACGGCGCACATCGACGTGACCGTGCTCGCCGGGAATGCGGAGCGGTAGGCACCCAGGAGCTCCGGCGGCAGCCCCGCGACGTCGATGCTCCAGAGCAGTGGGCGGCGGTCGGGGAAGCGCTTGGCGGTCTCCCAGGCGAAGGCCATCGCCTTCTCCTGGCTGCGGCTGGCCGACATCATGGCCAGGGGCACGGAGAGGTAGCGCTGCTCGACCGGGCCTGCGGCGGCCCGGGTGAAGGCCGCCAGCTCCTCGGCGGTAACCGCCATGCCCCGGTAGACGGTGCCCTGGAAATTGTCGGCCGTGCGGTGCGTGTGGCGGTAGTTGAACAGGTCGATGCTCAGAAGCTCCACGAGGAATGCGGCGCTGCGCAGGGCGACGGGGTCGCCGGTCAGCGACACGGTGCGGAAAGCGGTGTTGATGGTGCTGAAGATGCGCTGGTATCCGGCGTCCGATGTGTAGAGGCGGACCGCGCTGTAGTCCTCCGGCTGCGGACCGCCGTCCGCCCGGCGGTCGGCCCAGTCCTTGGTGCTGGCGAAGAGTTCCGCCAACTGGCCGTCCAGTTCGGGATCGGCCGCTTCCGGGGAATCCGGACTCACCCGCTCCATGTAGGCGCGCAGTTCCGCCATGAAATCGGGGTAGCGGTCCCAGTGGATGCGGATGTCATTGATCGCCCGCCGTACCTCGGACATCCGGCTCTGCACGTTCGTCCCGGAAAAGAACGGGCGCCGGTCCTCCAGCATTCCGCTGGTGCACAACGGCTGGAGCTCCGACCACCCGGAAAACCTGCTGAGGCTGCGTTCCGCTGTCACGGTCCCTCCCCTCCCGGCCATGCGCTGACGGGCCACGCGGCTTCGGCCTCCCCATGGTAGAGGCCGCACCCCGGCAAGGTGTTGGTGTTTTGCGACGGCCCACCGGCCACCGCAGCCGGCGCTTCCTCCTCGGCCAACGCCTCCAGATGCTGCTCGAGGCCGATCACCCGACACCTGAGGACTTCCTCGGCGTCCGCCAAGTCCACCCGCACCTGCTCCAGTTCGGCTTCCAGCGTCGAGCGAAGCCGCTCCGTCCGCTGGCCGTGGCGAGGCGTCAGCCCTGGTACCCGCTCAACGACCGTCCGCCGCCCGCAGGACGTATTCGGGCAGGTGAACCGCCGTGCCAGATGCCCGACTCGAAGCGACCTCCTTGCTGAAGAAGTGATCTTCTTCAGCAAAACAGACATGCCTCCCGTACAACCCTTCCTCCCCATGCGGTGTCAAACATGGCGCCGGACCCAGGAACGGAACCTATCCGAACACCCCCCGCGCCCCGAGCCAGCCAGTCGTATCTGAGCCAAGGAGCCGCTCATGCGCAAGCACCGCTCGGCCGCCGTCGCGGCGGCATCGTTTCTCCTCGTGACGGGCGCGGTCATCGCGACCGCTCCCAGCGCCTACGCCGGAACACCCGGCGCAACACCCCCCAACGACCGCAACACCGACTTCAACGGCGACGGATACGACGACGTGCTCGTCGGCGGCCCCGGGGCGGCGGTCGGCGGGTTCAAGGGCGCTGGCATGGTAACCGTGCAGTACGGCGGACCCAAGGGCATCGGCACGACCAGGGTTAAGGCCTTCAGCCAGAACTCCACGGGCGTCGCCGGCGCCGCCGAGACCGGTGACGGCTTCGGCAAGTCGCTGGCCACCGGCGACCTCGACGGCGACGGCTACGACGACGCGATCATCGGCATCCCCGGCGAGGACCTCGGCGCCGTCGCCAACGCGGGGGGCGCCGTCGTCCTGTGGGGCACACCGAACGGCCTCACCGGATCGGCCAGCGACTGGCTGCAGTCCGACGACCTCACCACGGACGGCCGGTTCGGCGCCTCCCTCGCCGCGGCCCGCTTCGGCGACACCACTCCGGGCGACTTCCTCGCCGTCATGGACTCGGTCGGGTTGACGATCTACACCTTCGAGCCCGCCCCCCAGTCCACCGCCAAGAGCGCGGACACACAGGCGCGGCGGCCGGTGCAGAAGTCGCGCACCACGCTCACCTCGCCTCCGCGGAGGACGCTCAGCCACGCCTCCACCGACGACGCGCCGGGCATCCAGCCCAAGTCGATGACCACGGGCGACTACGACAACAACGGCTTCGCCGACCTGGTCGTCTCCGGCACCAGCGTGGGCGACGAGCCGGGCTACGGCTGGTCGTACATCCTGCCCGGCACCGCCTCGAACGAAGAGCCGCTGCCGATCACCGCGGTGCGCGGCGGCCCGGTCGTCGCGTCCGGCGACATCAACCGCGACGGCTACGACGACCTGGTCACCGGTGAGCCGCACAGCCCGGACGACGCCGGCCAGGGCATGACCGGCGGCATGGTCGGCGTCTACTACGGCAGTGCGGACGGGCCCGTCGGCCAGGAGGGGCCGGGCACCCCGCCCGCGTGGTGGACCCAGAACTCGGCGGGCGTGCCGGGCACGAGCGAGCAGGGCGACGGCTTCGGCACCGACCTCTCCGTCGGCGACAGCAACGGCGACGGATATGCGGACGTGGCGATCGGTGTCGCCGGCGAGGACATCGGCAGCGTCACGGACGCGGGCGCCGTCACGGTCCTGCCTGGCTCGGTCAAGGGCATGACGTCCACTGGCGCCCTGTCCGTGAACCAGGGCACCGCGAACGTCCCGGGCACCGTCGAGAAGGGCGACAAGTTCGGCGGCCAGGTCTCCTTCACCGACCCGAACGACGACGGCCGCTTCGGCCTGCTCGCCTCGGCACCCGGTGAGAACACGAACGACGGCTATGTCTGGGTGTTCTCCGCGGGCGGCTCGGGCCTGACCACCTCCGGCTCCTGGAGCTACGGCCCGAGCGCGTTCGGCGGCCTGCCGACGGACGCGCTGTACGGGGCGGCGATCGACGACTAGCACTCCAGCCGGACTTCTGTATTTCTGCTGGTCAACGGCCTGGCGGTGGGGAGTGTGGCGGGGGCGCGGCATGCGCGGGACGGTCTTGGACAGGTCGTCCCACCAACGGATGCCCGCGCCGCATGTAGTGACAGTGTCGGGCACGTGCCCGGTGGCGGCGGCACCATCGGGACCAGTTCAGCACGTGGTCGCGGCGTGCAGGACGGTGGCGGGGTTGAGTTGCCGGCAGACGACGGATTTCGGCTGGTGTGAGGTCCACGAGGTCGGCTGTGTCGGCCTCGAGACCCCCTTTCCACGCTCCTGCACGGCCATCACTGCGAGGAACGCGTGGGCGAGCAGGGCAAGCGTGATGTGTCGGTACCAGCCCACATGGCGGCGGACCTCGTACTGGTCCAGGCCGCACTCGTTCTTCGCGCTCTGGAAGCACTCCTCGATCTTCCAACGGCAGCCGGCGACTCGGACCAGGTCGGCGACGGTTGCGTCCAGTGGAGCGCAGGCGAGGCAGTAGGCGATCTCGTCGGGCCTGCTGATGCCGCGGCGGGCCGGCACCCACCTCTGCCATGTGGGCTCGTCGACGCCGGACTCGGTCACGGCGGGCAGACGGGCGGCGGCCCGGTCGTAGAGCCGTTCGCCTTTGGCTCCCGGCCCCGCCGACAGATGCTGCCACACCTCGGGCGGGGCCTGGGCGATGAGATGGCCGATGCGCAGGCCGTTAACCTGCTGTGACTTGGGGACGGCGACCACGTATCATGCCCCCGGGCCACCCGCACGGCATCCCGGTGCGGGTGGTGGACGCCGGCATCACCGCCATCCCCGAACGCGGGCCCTCCCGCACCCGCCCCCTGCGCGTGATCACCAGCCTGCTGGACCCTGCCGAAGCCCCGGCCGAGCAGGTCGCCGCCGTCCACGCACAACGCTGGAACAGCCAGACCAGCCTGTTCGAAGCCAAGATCCTCCAACGCGACCACCGGCTTCTGCTGCGCTCCCAGCACCCCGACGGCGTCACGCAGGAGATCTACGGACTGCTCATCACTCACCAATACTTGCAGTCCCAGCGGGCCCGCGCCGCCCAGGCCGGCCTGGACCGCAACCGGCGCCATGCTGGACCCCGACCGCATTTCCTTCACCGCGGTCCTGCGCACCATCCGCCGTCACCTGCACTACCGGCCGACCGCAGGACAGCCTCCGCTGATCACTGTCCAAACCGAGGCCCTGGCCCAGCTCATCCCCCGCAGACCCCACCGCGTCAGGCCCCGCGCCAGACAGGCACCCGACCACCGCGCACGAGCCCCCGGCCCCGTGCCCACCGGTAACGTCACCTACACCATCACCATCTGCCGCCGAGACGAGACTCCTCGCGTCACACCCCGACCACCAGCCAAATAGCGACGCGACGTTAGGCGTTGGACCTGCCCGCAATGTGCACGAGTGGCCCCCTGACCTTGCCATGGGCAACCATCGGCTTCAGCCGGAGGCTGTCATGGGTGTTGGCCGCAGAGAGGCCGACGCGTGGGGCAGTCCGTCCGCGTCGGACAGGACGTGCATCTCGGAACCCGGCTTGCCCCGGGCCACGGACGACGGACCTGCAAGTTCGCCCCTTCTTGGCACGGACGTGAGCGGAGTCGAGGACCGCCCGGGACAGGTCGATGAGGCTCTGGCCGACGAGCATCTCAAGCACCCTCTGGTGCAGCCTTCCCCAGACACCCGTACGCGACCAGATCAGGAACCGCCGGTGCGCCGTCGACTTCGACGCTCCGAAACAGGGTGGTAGAGCCCGCCGGGCACAGCCGCTGACCAGGACGTAGACAACGGCCGCGAACACCGCCTCGTCATCAATGTTGGCCACCCCGCCGCCCTGCGGCCGCACCCGCGCCAGCAGAGGCCTGGCGATTGACCAACTGACCATATAGGACAGGGAGTTAGCAGCGGATCACGGCCCGCTGTGGATCAGTGACGCCCACAGGTGTGGTCGGCCGGTGTGCTCGGCCCGCAGGCGCTGGATGACATGGTGGAGTGCGAGCGCCGTGTCATCGGCGGACGCCGTGTCCGGCATCAGCCGGTAGAAGTGGTCGGCCGCGCCGGCCGCGACGCGGTCGTCCAGCGGCCACAAACTCGCGACGACGTGCCGGAACCCGGCCAGTTGGAACGCGGAGGCGAGGTGGATGGACTCGTCTGCGTGCCTCCAGCCGACATGTCCGGTGGAGCACGCGGACAGGTATGCGAGTTCAGCCTCGTGGAGGTTGCGGCGGCCGATCTCCGCGATGGACAGCACGCCGTCGTGAAGGTGAAGCCCGCCCTCGGACGGTGCGTCGGGGTCGGTGCCGGCGTGGCAGGCGAAGTGTGCCCAGCTTGCCTCGGGGAGTGCGCCGGTCACGCGGGCGGCGGTGGCGTGTTCGTTGACGAGCAGCGGCATGTCGGGGTGGGCGGCGTGCAGGTTCGCCGCCTCGGCGGCGGGCGCCGGCAGGTCCGGCAGACCCGGGGTCCGGTCGAGAGCGACCGTGAGTCGGCGCAGGGCCGTCGCGGCCGGGCGTTCGCGAGCACGGGCGAGGGCGCGCAGGGTGGGCGTGTACGACGAGATCACCCGGTCGAGCGCCCCGGCCCGGCCAGGATGCCCGGCCGCGTGCAGCGGCAGCAGCCCGAGCAGCCCGGTCGGTGTCCACCACACACGGGGCAGTACTCCGTCCTCTCGGCGCAGCCGGCGTTCGACGGCGTCCAGGACCGGTTCGACCGCTGTGTCCCACAGCCAGCTGAGCAGCTCCGTCAGCACCCGTTGCCGGCGCAGCTCGCCGGTGAACGAGCCGGCGTCGTGCATCGCTTCGGTCAGCTCGGCGGCCCACGCCTCGACGTCTGCCAGCCGCAGTCCGGGCAGCGGCACCAGCAGTGGGGGCCCGTCGGCGGTGACGACGATGGCGTCGCACCGCTGCAGGCTGGCGTTGAGCAGCACGACCGCGCCGCCGGTGGCGATCGGCCGCAGTTCGTTCCACGTCGGCGGCAGCAGGAACCGGTCCAGGCCCGGCAGTCGGCGGATCTCCGCCAGCACGGCGTCATGCTCGGCCCACAGCCGCTTACGCCGGTCGACGAGGTCCAGGTCCCGTCCGCCGGGCGGCGCCATGACGGGGGGATCCGGCGCGTTGAGGGCGACGCGGACGCGGCGCAGGCGGCCGGCCAGCGCGGGGTGATCGGCTTCGAGCTCGGCGAGGGGCGTCCGCAGCGCCAGCCGGGATGCCAGCAGGACCGCCCGGCCCAGCTCACCGGCCTGGACCGCGCCGCCGGGATCGTCGAGGGCGCAGTGCACGGCGATCGTCTCGCCGATCAGCCCCCGGTTCGCGCCGAGGCGGTGTTCGTGGTCCGACGTGGAGGTCTCCCGCGCCGCGACCAACGGCAGCAACTCCACCGCCGTGTCGAGCAGCAGCCGGGCGGTGTGCAGATCATCCAGTACGTAGGCCAGTCGGCCAGCCGACCAGCAGGCGCGGAGCCGGTTGAAAGGAGGCGCCGTCGTGGCCGCGAGCGAGCCCTCCGCGAGCCGGGCGATCCGCGACCGGTCGAGAGGGCCGCCGCTGTTCCACCGCCTCATGTAGCAGGTCCCGAGAAGATAGATGCGTGCTGCCCGGTTGGGATGGTCGTCGGGGGTGGCCGCGACCGCCCGTTCCGCGGCGTCGACAGCACGGTCGAGGTCGCACGTGGCGCCGGTCCGCTGGAACCGCAGCCGGTAGGCATAGCCGAGGGTGAACAGATACCGCGCGCGCTCCGGATGGTCGGCGGGGACTGCAGCGGCCGTCTCCTGCGCCAGGTCGACAGAGCGGTCCAGGTCGGCCGGGTCGCCCGAGTGCTCGTACCGTGTCTGATGGGCCCGCGTGAGGTTGAACAGGCGCAGCGCCCGGTCGGGATGGTCCGCGGGGGTGGCCGTGACGGCCAGGAGCGCGAGCTCAACGGCGCGGTCGAAGTCGGTCCCGGCGTGGGGGCGCGGGGTGCGCGCCCG
>NZ_JBHYKH010000073.1:10900-14355 GCF_042741275.1 Streptomyces sp. NPDC058964 | reverse complement strand
GCCGGGGGGGGTGGGACGGGGGGGGTGCCGGCGGCGGCCTGGCGCGCGGGATAAACGGCGCGGTCTATTTGGTGCCCGGGGGGGTTGCTCTGGGACCGCTCCTGGTACGCGATCGCGAGGTTGTTCAGGTACATTGCCCGGCCCGGGTGGTCGGCCGGTGTGGCGGCCACGGCCTGTTCGTGATGCGCCAGTGACTGGTTCAGGTCGTCCAGGCTGCCGTTGTGCCCGAACCGTTGCTGGAATGCAGTGCCGAGGTTGTTCAGGCGCATCGCACGGTCCGGATGGTCGTCCGGCGTGGCGGCCACCGCGCGTCGCCCGGCGTCGATGGCCGCATCCATGTCGGACGCCTCCCCGGTGCGGGCGAACCTGGACCAGTAGGCGAGGCAGAGGTTCGACAGGTGGTGTGCGACATCCGGGTGGTCGGTGGGCGTGGCGACCACGGCCTGTTCGTGATGTGTGACGGCCCGGTCCAGATCGGCCACGTCTCCCAGCCGATCGAATCGCCCCCGCAGGGCCGCCGCAAGGTTGTTCAGGGCGGTCGCGCGGAGTGGGTGATCGGCGGGCACGGCGGCGACCGCTCCTTGAAGGCTCTCGACCGCCCGATGCATGTCGACGGGGTTTCCGTTCCGGTCGAATCGCGCGAGGTATGCGGCACCGAGGTTGGACAGGCGGGGCCCATGATCCGGGTGGCCGGTGGGCGTGGCGGCGACGGCCTGTTCGTGATGTGTGACGGCCGTGTCCAGATCGGCCACGTCCCCCAGCCGATCGAACCGAGCCCCGTACGCGAGACCGAGGTTGGACCGGAACGTTGCGAACCGGCGGTGACCACGGGGCGTCGCGGCGACCGCACGACCGAGGCGGTCGATGATCCGGTCCAGGTCCGCCACATCCCCCAGCCGATCGAACCGCGCCCGATACGCGATGCCGAGGTTGGACAGGCGGGCGGCGAGGTCGGGAGCGTCGTCCGGGGTGGCGGCCACCGCGTGTTCGAGCTGGTCGA
Organism: Streptomyces sp. NPDC058964; assembly: GCF_042741275.1. Lineage (NCBI taxonomy): Bacteria > Bacillati > Actinomycetota > Actinomycetes > Kitasatosporales > Streptomycetaceae > Streptomyces > Streptomyces sp. NPDC058964. Next base: position 13,355 of record NZ_JBHYKH010000073.1, on the reverse strand, counting down.
TGGCCCGGTTCAGGTCGGTTAGGCTCCCGGTCCGCCGGAACCGGTCGAGGTAGGCGACGGCGAGGTTGGACAAGGCATTCACTCGGTTCGGGTCGCCGGTGTCGGCGGCGACCGCCTGCTCCCCCGTGTCGATGGCACGGTCGAGGTCCGCCGGATGGCCGGCCCGTTCGAAGCGCGCCCAGTGGGCGGTACCGAGGGTGCTAAGGATTGTCGACCGGTTGGGGGAATGGGCGGGGGTGGCGGCCATCGCGCGCTCACCTGTGGCGATGGCGAGGTCCAGGTCCGCGACCTGCCCGGTCTCCTGGAACCGCAGCAGGTAACCCGCGGCGAGATTGGACAGGTATGTCGCCGTGTTCGGGCCGGTGCCGGTCGCGACTACCGCCTGCTGCGCAAGCTGGATGGCCCAGTCCAGGTCGTTCGGGCGCCCGACCCCCTGGAACCGCAGGAGGTGGGCTGCACTGACGTTGGACAGGATCAGCGCGGTGTTCGGGTCGCCGTCCTGGATGGCGGCGACGGCCTGCCGCCCGATGTCGACCGCCCGGTCGGCGTCGTGCACTTGTCCCGTCAGCGCGTACCGCACGCGGTGGGCTTCGGCGATGTTGTGCAGGCGGGTGGCGCGGTGCGGGTGGTGCTCCGGTGTCATGGCGACGACGCCCTGGAACAAGGCGACACAGGTCCCCATCAGGACCGTGTCACCGGACCGGATGGCCTGGTCCAACAGGTCGACCGCTTGCTGGTTCAGGAGATCCGGATCGGGCCGGTGGTCGGAGGACATCGCCCGTGAGACTATCGGCCGACCGAGGGAAGGGGGAGCGGGTGGACGCCGAACGATCGGCCCTGACCACGCTGTGCCAGGAGTTCGACGCGCTGATCGGCGAGACCAGGCTCCACTCCACGGAACGTCAGGAACTGCTGGAACGGATCGTGGTCGAGGCGCGGGCCCGGCGCCCGTTGCTCACCCTGCTGGGCCAGTTGCTCAACACCGATCGTGAGACCACCCTGCGGACGCTCGCGACGGGACTGCCGGGAGCCGGGCCGGGCACCGCCCGTCAGGAGACCTTCCGCTGCCCCGACGGCGCCTGCGACCGGACGGCGGTACCACTCCCTGCGGGGGCGATCCCACACTGCGCCGTCTTGGGCCGGCTCATGGAGCGGAGGTAGCGCAAGTGGGTGGTTTCTTCGAGCAGTTGGCCAAGACCTTGGCCGATCGGTGGATCAGCCTGCTCGTACTGCCCGGTGCGTTCTTCCTGGGCACGATATGGCTGTCCGTCAGGCTTGGCCATGCAGAGGCGTGGAACGTCCCGCTGTTGACCCGGCGGACCGAGGACGCCGCCGTCACGGTCGCGGACCTGCCAGCCGGAGCACAGGCACTACTCGTCGCAGTCGTGCTGGCGGCCGCCGCTGGTGTGGGCTTCGTCGTGCAGGCGATGGCCGGAGTCACCCGGTGCGTCTGGCTGGGGCAATGGCCCCGCCTTCTCGGCCCGGTCGCGCTGACGCGGACGGCGCGCCGGCGTGCGCGGTGGCACAGGCTCGTCGAGGAGCGCCGGACGCTCGAACGCGTAAGCCCGGGCACACGCACCCGCGAGCAGCAGGACCTCATCGACACGGTGGCCGACCGCCTCACCCGGCTGGCCATGGCTGAACCGGGCAGGCCGACCTGGATGGGCGACCGGATCCACGCGGTGGAGTCGATCGCGTACCACCGCTACGGACTCGACCTGACCTACGGCTGGGCGAGGCTCTGGCTGGTTCTCCCCGACCCCGCACGTGCCGAACTCATCGCCGCGCACTCGGCGTTCGCCGCCGCGGTCGCCACTGGGACCTGGGCCGTGCCCTACCTTCTGCTCACCGTGGTGTGGTGGCCTGCTGTGCTGGTCGCCGCGGGCATCGGCCTCACTGGCTGGGTCCGCGCCCGCACCGCCGTAGCCGATTTCACTACCCTGACCGAGGCCGTCCTCGACCTGCACGGCCGTACGCTGGCGGCCGCCCTGGGGGTCGGCGATCCCACGGAGGAGACCGGTCCGCTCACGATCGGCGAGGGCGAGCGCATCACCGACCTCGTGCGGAAGGGCCGCTAGTGTCCAGCGCCAGTAGTTGATCGTTAGTAGTTGTGGCACTTCTGCTGCTGGTGAGTCAGTACCTCGTCGGGGCCCGAAGTCTGAACGGTTGCTGCTGACGGTGACGAGTGGGCGGTGTTGGAGCGGTGGACGCGTCGGGCGACATCGACCCAGGCGCTGGCCCTGCGGGCGCGGATCGTGCCGGCGTGTGCGGGGCCGGGGGTGCCGCCGATTGTCGCGGTCGCCCGGGATCTGCGTGTGAGTGCGGCCACCCTCCGCAAGTGGCGGCGGCGCTTCCTCGCCGAGCGGCTGGACGGGGGGGGGGCGCGCGCGCGGCGGGGGCGGGGGGGGGGGTAGGTGGTGGTGGACACCCGCGAACCGCTCGCGCGGAAAGACCA
>NZ_JBHYKH010000073.1:0-10890 GCF_042741275.1 Streptomyces sp. NPDC058964 | reverse complement strand
CGTGTGGCGGGGGCGGCGGTGATGGGGGTGGGGGGGGGCCCCCCGCCCCATGGGGGGGGGGGGGCTCCCCCGGCGCGGGGGGGGCGGGCGGCCGGGCGCGCCGCGGCCGGGCCGGTCAGGTGGAAGCGGTGGTGGTCACCACGCTGGAACAGCTGCCGCAGAACGCCACCCACAGGTCACGAACTTCGATGGCCCAGCACGTGGTCTGGCGAAGTCGACCACGGGCCGCATCTGGCGGCGGTTCCAGCTCAAGCCTCATCTGAGGGACACCTTCAAGCTGTCGACCGACCCGCTGTTCGTAGAGAAGGTCTACGACGTCGTGGGCCTGTACTTCAACCCGCCCGAAGGGGCGGTGGTGCTCTCGGTGGACGAGAAGTCGCAGACCCAGACACCGGACCGGTCCCAGCCGGTACTGCCGATAATCCCGGGCATGCCCGTGTGGCGCACCCATGTCTACGTGCACCGCCAGGTCGGCGACGATCTGCGCGGCGATCTCCTCGCCTGGCACCGCGGTGTGCTGAGCCAGGGCCGCTTCGAGGGCCGTGGATGCGCCCGCGCGTCGGCGTCGCGCACACCGCGGTTGGCCAGCCAGGCTGTCAGGCCGCGGCGGCGGATGGCGGCCGGGGGGCTGGTACCCCGTCAGCAACACCGGTGCGGCCTTGCGGGCCGAGTAGTCGAAGGCGCGCTCCAGGGCGGGGATGATGTCGGTGAGCACGTCGCGGAGACGGTTGATCATCCATACCCGGTCGGTGACGAGGTCGGTACGACGGGCAGTCAGCAATGCCGGATCTGCGGCCAGTTGGGCGGGCCTCGCCTCCCTTGCCCTTGTCTTCCTGGCCGTTTGCTTCTTCCGCGGCATCTCATGGACCTCGGCATCCTTGCCGCGGGACGCCCTGGCCTTTGCCACGGACTCCTGCAGCGCGGCCATGAGGTCCGCAACCTGGCTTGACGGACCGGGAGTGGATGGCGGCGGGTCGGAACCTCGGCCTGTTCATCGTCTGGTTGAAGTACGCCGTTGCGCCCCGGGGTGGGGTGGTGGCGGAGTGCAGCCGGGGCCGAGTTGCGGAGCCGGTGCGCGGTGAGCGGCGGACAGCGCGAGGGCGAACTGGAGGTCGCCCGGGAAGCCAACCGACAGTTGACCAGGGCCTTGAACCAGCGCGCGGGACCGGACGGCTGCCCCGTGGCAGCCGCGGGCCACGTCAGGTGGTGACGTCGGTGCCGAGCCCGTTGAGGCAGCCGTGGCCCGTGCCCGGGACTCCCGGCTCTGAAGTACTCAGCGGGTAGCTTTCGGCTAGTCAGGCTGCCGGTTCCCTGTCTTGTCGCCTCGTTGGGCTGTCCGGGTGAAGCGCGAGGCTGACGACCAGACGGCGATCACGCAGGTCGGCAAGCCGCCCCGGCCCTCGAGGTCGGCCCTGTTCGTTGGGCGATCCCCGGACGGACACCTATCGGGATGCGAAAAGGTCCTGGTAGCAAACCTGGCATGGCAGGCATGTCGCGACGAGCGGAGTTAGGTTGGTTCAAGGGATCTGTCTCAGGAAGCGTGATTGCGAAGATGGACGGGCAGGCGATCGGCTGGATGTGGGTGTGGCCGATGCTTGTTGTGGCCGGTCTGCTGATCATCGGCTACGCCGTATTGCGCTTGGCGCGAAGCGGCCGAGGATCTTCCCGCGGCGGGTCCGATTCGGGCTCAGTGGCGCGGCGGATCCTCGATGGGCGCTACGCCCGCGGGGAGATCGACGAGCAGGAGTACCAGCACCGCAGGAGGGCGCTGCGGTGACCGGCGCGCCGATCAGCCGACGCCGGGCCTTGGGTCTGATCGGGCTGGGCACGGCCAGTGTTGCCGTCGGCGCGACCGGCTGGGCCACCGGTCTGGGCGCCCCGAGCAGGGACACCTCGGGCCGGGACCTGGCCCAGCCTCGGGTGCTGGCCAGTCGCGACGGGGTCCTGGATGTGTCGCTGACCGCCGCTCCCGGGGTGCGCCTGGCCGGGCGGGACACCCTGGCGTGGGGGTATAACGGCACCTGCCCGGGGCCAACGCTGCGAGTACGGCGTGGGGACCTGCTGCGGGTGCGGCTGATCAACCACATCGACCAGCCGACCAACCTGCACACCCACGGTCTGCACGTGTCCCCGCGCGGCAACGGCGACAACCCGTTCGTTACCGTCGCCCCCGGCGGCAGCTTCGGCTACGTGTACCGAATCCCGGCCGACCACCCTCCCGGCACGTTCTGGTACCACCCGCATCACCACGGCACCGTCGCCGACCAGATCTTCGCCGGCCTGGCCGGAGCGCTGCTGGTCGACGGCGGTCCGGACCCGGATCTGCCAGTGACTGACGACCTGGTCCTGCTGGTCACCGACACGACTCTGGACGGGGCTGGCCGGGTGGCCGCGCCGAACATGACGGCCAGGATGATGGGCCGCGAAGGCGACCTGGTGCTGGTCAACGGCCAGCACCAACCTGTCATCACCGCCACACTTGGCGATGCGCAGCGGTGGCGGGTCATCAACGGCTGTGTCTCCCGGGTGCTCGCGCTGCGGCTGGAGGGCCACCGGCTGACCCAGCTCGCCCTGGATGGGGCGTTCCTGCCGGCCCCGGCCGAGCGGGACCAGGTGGTGCTGGCCCCGGGCAACAGGGCCGACCTGCTGGTGCGCCCCGTCCGCGGCGGCCGGTACACGCTTGTTGCCGATCCGTACGACCGGGGCAGTATTGGCATGATGGGCGGGGGCCCGCCCGCCTCCGGTCCGGTCGCCCTGGCCACCCTGGAAGCCTCCGGACCGGCCGCGACACCGCCGTCGCTGCCAGTCACGCTACCGGCCCCGTCCGCCCCCCAAGGCCGGGTGGCCCGTCAGCGTCGGCTCACCTTCGCCATGGGCATGGGCATGATGGGCGGCACGGGCACGGGGACGTTCACCATCGATGGGCGCACCTTCGACCCGGACCGCGACGACCAGACCGTCCCGCTCGACACCGTCGAGGAGTGGACCGTGGTCAACACCAGTCCCATGGATCATCCGTTCCATCTGCATGTCTGGCCGTTTCAGGTACTGGCAACCAGCACCGGCGTGCCCCCGACCGGGCTGCGCCAGGACGTTGTGCTCGTGCCCGCGCGGGGCTGGGTACGGCTGCGTATCCCGTTCACCGATTACCCCGGCCGCAGCGTCTACCACTGCCACGTTCTCGACCACGAGGACCTCGGCATGATGGCCACGATCAACGTCCACCAGTGACGGGCTGCCCCACCGACCCGGCTTCTTGCCGCGATGCCGATCTGCCACATCCTCACCAAGCCCCGCCTGAAGTCACCGCCGCCTCGTCCGTCTCACGCATGTCGGCCAGCGGCGCCCAGGCCCCGGCCACGGACGGCATGGCCGCGGCGACTCGAACAACCGGTTCCCCGATCGAACAGGTCACCGAACTCGGCCGTGATCGAGCTGATCGGCTCACGCCAGGGGAAAGCCCGCTCCAGCAGGCTGCCGGGCCGGTGTCGTACGGGCAGAGTCGTCGCAACCCTCCTCCGTGAAGTAACTCGTTCGGGCGTATCCATCCTGCGCGACTCCGGCTGCCCCCACGAGTCGGGCACCCGGTCCGCCCGCCCTGCCCGCGGACATACCCGAGCAACAACCGGACTGGCGCGGCGGGGAGCTGCATGGCGCACCGAAGGATTCGCCGCCGGTCGCGTGAACCCTCGACAGACGATGGCGAGCCACCTGAGGCCACATGGGAAGAAATTGCCTGGAATTCAGATATGCCTATAAATGTTTCCTAAGGTGTGACGTGGGTGCAACAAAGCACTCGCGGGGGCTGTGTCGGGAGAGTCACAGGAGATGACGTCAAGGAAAGCGGGTTTCGACGCTCTCCGGGGGCCGGGCGTGCCGAGTTCACCGTCAGGGCGCTGGGGTTTGGTACTCGGCTCCGGTGGAAGTCTGGGAGCGGCGTGGACGATCGGCGCGCTGTGTGCGCTGGAGGACGCCTACGGGTGGGATCCGCGGACTGCGGATGTCATCCTCGGGACCTCGGCGGGCGCCATCGTGGGCTCGGCGCTGGCACTCGGGACGCGCCCGTGCGAGCTGCGGGACCACCAGCGCGGCCACGCCGTGACATCAGGTCCCTTGCGAGGGGTGCGGGTTGACTACGACACGTGGGTCGGCGGCGGCCTGCCGCCCCTTCCCAAGCCTGGAATCGGGTCGCTGAAACTGCTGCGCAGCATGACCGACCGTCCGCACCGGATGCCGTTCACGATCTTGCTGGCCGCCTTCGCCCCACCCGGACGGGCGAGCCTGGACGGCGTCCGTGACGTCTTCTACCAGCTGGGGATGGCCGACCACTGGCCTCCCAACCCGGCGCTGCGCGTGACCGCGGTGGACGTCGATGCTGGCACCCGCGTGCTGTTCGGCACGCCGGATGCGCCGCGCACCGACCTCGCCACCGCCGTAACCGCCTCGTGCGCCCTTCCCGCATGGTTCCCGCCGGTGGAGATCGACGGACGCCGCTACGTGGACGGCTGTGCCTGGTCGGACACCAACCTCGACCTGCTGGCCGGCGACGGCCTGGACGAGGTGGTCGTCCTGGCGCCGACCTCCGCCCGCCGGACAGACCGCCCACGCAGCCTGGCCGCCCGGCTCGAGCGCCGCCTGCGCCGCGTCGCCACGGGGCGCCTACTGCGCGAGGCCCAACTGGTGCGGGACGCCGGCACTCGAGTACGCCTGATCACTCCCGGACCGGAGGACCTGGCCGCCATGGGCGCGAATCTGATGGATCCCCTGCACCGGCTGACCGTCCTGGAGACATCCTTGCGGACCACCGCTGCAGAGCTGCGCACTCCCTCCCCGGACCAGTCGGCCGCAGCGCCTCCACCCCACGCGCAGGGTCCGACCGACCACCGCCGCGCATAACGGGTGCACACAGGGTACGGACTGCCTCCACAGGGCAGCCAGCCTGATCCGTCGCCGGACTCCCCCGGCGGCCCCGCCGATGTGGGACGGGGTCTTGTCGGAGGGTGCTGATCACGGTTGATGAGCCAAGGACGGTCGCGACGCCGCCGGAATCATGATCTTCTGCAACTCGCGCCCACGCGCTGTCGTACGGATAGTGAATCCATACAGATGTAACCGGAGAGGCACCCGCAGATGCCGCGCCACGAAACGCCATCACATGGATTGTGGGTTTCCACACCGCCCTGCCGACTCTTGCCGTCACCAACTTGATCGCCGGGCTCGCTTACGTGTTCTTCATGGGCGGCGGTTTAGCTGCGGGCCCTGACCCGCGCCAAGGACCGGCTGCAGGGTCTGCTCGCCGCCGTGCCGGCCATCAGCCGGGAGACCGAGCTGCCCGCGGTCCTTTACCGCATCGTGACCACCAGCATGGAGCTGACCGACGCGCGCTCCGGCAGATCGGCGAGGCGCTGGGCTTGGACATGGGGTACGGGGCAAGCTGGAGTCGTTGCGCGGGAAGCTCACGAAGCTGGCCGACCGCGGCTGGCTGCACAAACGACCCGACGGGAAGTTCACCACCCGTCCGTGACCGGTCCGCGCGGCGATCGGGGCGTAACCAAGGTGCCCCCGGCGGCTGTTGGAATTGTGTGACGAAAACCAAAGAGCGCACCGGGGACACCGTGTCCCTGGTGTACCAGTGCCGCCTGCCGCTGTCCACGCACACCCTGAACTACCCCTCCGACCTGCTGCGACGCCATCTGAAAGCGATACGTTCGAGGTGGCGGGCGCCGCCGCCCGGGAGGATGCGGTGATCGTCCTGGCCGTGCTGCGGCACGATCAGCGTCTGGGCGGCATGGCCGGCGGCAACGACATCTCCGCCACCACCGTGCGCCGCTCGCGCGACGAGCTGATCGCTCTGCTGGCCGCGAGGGCCCCTCGCCTGGACCGCGCCCTGAAGAAGATCGCCCGGCGGGGCGGCGAGGTCGTCCTGATCGACGGCGCCCTGATCCCCACCAGCGCCGTACCGGAGAGGCGAACCGCCCGGATTACTCCGGCAAGCATCGCCGCCACGGCCCGCACGTCCTCGCGCTGACCGACGAGCGGGGCCGTCTGGTGTGGGTATCGGCCGTGCGGCCCGGCCGCACCCACGACATCACCGCCGCCCGCCGCGACCGCATCCTGGCCCACCTGCGTGCTGCCGGCCTCGGCGCCCTGGCCGACCTGGGCTTCCTCGGCCTGGACACGACGGGGTCGATCCCGTGGTCGTCACCGGCTTCAAGGCCACCCGCGCCCGCAGGCTCGCATCTGCCGAGAGGGAGGCCAACCGGGTCCTGGCCGCCGGACGCGTCCCCGTCGAACGCGGCTTCGCCCACCTGAAGAGCTGGGCGGATCCCCACCAAGCTCCGTACTGACCCCGCCCGCGCCGCCCACCTGTTTCGCGCGCTGCTCATCCTGACGAACGTCGAGGCCACTACCGACAATTGATCTCTACCGCAGGTCGCCCACGATCAGCACATGCCCCCGGAACAGCTGTCACCGGGCCGGGATCGGCTGAGTGAGGTTCACCGGATTGCCGTCGGGGTCCTGGATGTGGGCGACGCGCTGTCCCCACGGCATGTCGTTGGGGCCGCCGCGGACCGAGCCGCCCAGCGCCTCCACCCGGCCGAGCGTCTCGTCGACGTCGCCGACACCGATGCTGAGCAGGATCCGCGACGCCGCCCCAGTCCACGGGTTCGCCTTGGCCACCAGCCCGAGGTCGGTGTCGCCGATGCGCAAGCCGACGTAGAAGGCCGGGCCTTCCGCCGGTACCCGGAAGATCTCCTCAGCGCCGAACAATTTCGTATAGAAGCCGAGCAGAACGTCCTGGTCGGCAGTCACGATCACTGGCTGGATGGTGGACATGGCACTCCTGTCGAGAACGGACGTGTCGCTGGGTAGACCGTTCGAGGACAGCGAACTCATCGGCAAGACCACCCGACCGGACGATCTACAACACGGACTGCCGCCCACTACCAGCACGAGCACCCCGAAACGAGGTCACGCCACCCCTCTGACCAGCCACTTCAAGATGGCGGAGCTTCTGTGGATTTCCCTGGCGGTCCTCGGGTCCAGGAGGCGCTCGCCCACATAGTCCAACAGGCCCGCAGCCTGCGGCCTGCGTTCGTGCTGCTGAACTGGAAGCTTCGACGTCGCTCGTCTGGCCGCCAGCCGGGCGCTTGGACTGCAGGTCGCCGGGGCTCGCATGCAGCACGAGGCTGACTGGCCCTCCGGCAGGCGAAGGGGACCTTGGGCCCCTTGGCATGGGCTGTTCGGCTAGCGGGATGGCGGCACGCGCGGTGCACTGGAGCTGTCCGCAGCCACAAACAGAGCCAAGGAGTACGGCGATGGCCGCACTGACGCGTAGGGAGAGGTTCCCCTTCCCGGACCTTCCCGAGTGGTTCGAGACCCTCCCTGCACGCTTCGCGATGCCCACCATGAGCAACCTGTATGCGGTCCGCATCGAGGACTACACGCAGGACGGCCGCTATGTCATGCGGGCGGAGCTTCCAGGAGTGTCCACCGAGGACATCGACGTCGTCATCGGCGGCGGAGTGCTGACCGTCAAGGCCCAACGCACCGAACAGGATGTGGAGAAACACCGCAGCGAGATCCGCTATGGCTCCATGAGCCGCAGCGTGACCCTGCCGACAGGTGCCGACGAGGACGACGTCAGGGCCGACTACACAGACGGCATGCTCACCGTCAGTGTGGGGCTGGGGAGCGAGAAGGCCGGGGTCAAGCACGTCGAGATTCGGCACGGCGGGTAATCCAGGCCGGAAGGGCGACGCCCGGCCCGCCGGCCTCGGCGCTGCCGCGGGAGACCGATGCGGGTGCGCTCATCGGACGAGTGAAACCCAGCCTGGTGCCAGTTCTCCTGTGGCTGCGCGAGAGCATCAACGGTGTGGTGAAGGCGGCGGCCCGGTGGCTTGCGTCGGCTTCGGCTGGGACGATGCCGCGCGTGGGACGGCGAGGCGTCCGGCAGCCGCGGTGGTCAGCCCCGTGGGGCGCGGGATGAGGCGGCAAAGCTGCGGCGTGGCGTCTCCTCGAACTCCGGCTGTTCCAGGCCGAGTTCCAGGGCGGCAGAGTTCGGCAACGTGTCGCGTCCTGCGCCATACCGGACCCCGCGGCGGTTGCCGTTTGGTGCTGGGAAGAGCTGGTCAGGTATGTCTGAGGGACCAGTGGTGGTGGGGACGGACGGCTCGGCGGGAGCAGCGCGTGAACCTACACGCCGGGAAACCAAAGGCTGTATGACCCGGCGGACCGGGCGGACGACATGGAGATCGCCGCCGGTACTGCCTCATGCCCGAAGCAGAAACAAGGGGGCGCGGGCAGGACGTGCCTCTTCGGCGAGCGCGACCAGCCGGGCGGCGTCGAGTTTCGACGGCTTCACTGTGGCATGCGATGCAGGCGGGGAGGGGGCCCGCAGAAGCCCCAGGTGCGTACTGTCGAAGCCGCTACCGAGGAGGACTTCTGATGCGCAGCGTGACCTACTCGATGAACATCTCACTTGACGGCTACATCGTCGGGCCGGACGGCGACTTCGACTGGACGGCGCCCGACGAGGAGGTTTTTCGCTCCTGGATCGACGAGATTCGGCAGGTCGGCGTCCACCTGTTGGGACGACGCCTGTACGAGACGATGCTGTACTGGGAGACCGCCGACCAGGATCCATCGCTCGACGACTCAATGCTCGAGTGGGCCGCGATCTGGAAGCCGCTCCCAAAGGTGGTGTTCTCCACCACGCTGTCGGCGGTGCAGGGCAACGCCCGTCTGGCTTCCGGCGGCCTGGCGGAGGAGATCGAGCGGTTGCGAGCCGAGCCGGGGCAGGGCGACATCGCGATCGGCGGCGCGGCTCTCGCCGCCGAGGCGGCCGCGTTGGGTCTGATCGACGAGTACCGGGCCAGGGTCTATCCGGTGCTGGTTGGCGGTGGCATTCCGTTCTTTCCCCAGCGCGGGCGCCGGGTGGATCTCGAACTCGTCGAGACCCGCACCTTCAGCTCGAGAGTCGTCTACCTCCGCTACCGCGTGGCGCGTTAGCCGGCTCGTCCGCCGAGCCCTAGGGAGCTGGTTCGGAGATCATGTCGCAGTAACGGCAGATGCGCTCGCGGATCTGGTCGGCGGTTCTGGTCCATTTGAAGGGCCGGGCCTGGTCGTTCCAGACCTTGATCCAGTGTTCGAGGGCGGTCTTGAGGTCGTCGAGGGAGCAGAACACTGAGCGTTCGAGACAGCGTCGTTGGAGCTCGGCGAACCACCGCTCGGCCTGGTTGATCCATGACGAGTACGTCGGGGTGACCAGAGCCAAGTGCAGGCCCCCATCGGCGAAGCACAAGTCATCGACTGACCGAGCAGCAGGACGGCCCGGCCGCGCGCCCCGTGGACGGAGACGGGAAGGCGGCCGCCCGCTCGGGTCACCGCCCTCCGGCCTGGACGATCCCGAACATGACCGCAGCCAGCACGCCGACACCGGTCAAGCCGACCGTGAGCGGCATCCCGAGCGCCGCGTGGCGGTGGGCCACGTAGATGAGGCCGGCGACCAGGACCAGGCCGACGGGGACCAGGAGCAGCACGACGAGCAACTCAATTGTGGACATGGGAGTTTCCCCCTGAGGATCAGGCACACGGCAGACCCGCGTGCGGATGGATGGCGGAGCGTGGAATCCCTCCGGACGGGCCGGGCATGCGTTCCGGATCGTCGGACAGGGCGACGTCAGAGTGCTTGCTGCGGGGGTTAGCCCCGCAACCGACTCTGACCTGCGCATTCGCCATCGAGGTGATCCCGGGGCCCGCGGTCAGGTGGAACGAAGGAGGCTCGGACGCTGCTGCAGCCCCGACTCAATGCACCCCCGGACACGCATTCAAGAAAGTCCGGCCCGCGAGAAGGCGGCCCTGCGCCCTTGAATGCGCGCCGCCGCCATGCCACCAGCACAGGAGGCCAGACGCTCCCTCTGGCCTTGTTCACGAGACTTTGTTCACGAGAACCGACATCACCAGTACATGAGATGAGGCGGCGGCGTCGGCGCGTCGTGTTCGATGTTCGTGAGAAACGACAGCGCCCCCAGCGCGTCCCGCCGTCGCAGGGCCTCGCCTCGGGAAGCCGCGACGAGACCCCCAGTAGCTCTGCGTAGTGTTCCGGCTCCTCGGCATCCGGCCACGGAGCCCGCGCAAGAACCCGTTTGGCGGACCACCGCGACCACTGCTACGTTCCCGGAGGCCGTGCGAGAAACCGAGGAGGTGGTACCCGTGAACGCAGTATCGACATGGGTGCTCCCCTCCGGGGTCACGGTCGGGCGGTAGGTCGTCCGGGAGCGCCGTTCAGGAGCACTCCCGAAAGGCACGACCATGCACTTCACTTCCGAACAGCGCCTCGACGACGGCGTCCTCGAACGCGGATTCACCCTCGGCAAGATCCCCGGCATCCTGTGGACGCCCGCGTCCTCATCCGCACCGGCGCCACTGATCCTGATCGGCCACCCCCCGCTCGGACTGCGCAAGATGTACCCCCGGCTGGCTGGGCGGGCCCGGCACTACGCGGCGGAGTACGGCTTCGCCGCGGCCACCATCGAGCTCCCGGGGAGCGGTGATCGACCCCGTTGGGCCGCCGCCGAGCAGGCCCGCGCCGGCCTGCGCCGGGCGATGGAGGCCGGCGAGCCGGTCGGCGACGAGATCGTCGACGCCGTCATCCTCCCGCTGGTCGAAAAGGCGGTCCCGGAATGGCAGGCCGCCCTGGACGCCCTCCTGTCGCTGCCCGAGATCGGCGGCCCAGTCGGATACGAGGGGGGAGTGATCTCCATCGGCGTCCGCATTGCGGTGGTCGAACCGCGCATAGTGGCCGCCGGTCTCTTCTCATGGAGTCTCGTGCCCGCCCCCAATTTAGAGTATGCCCCCCCGGTCACACTTACACTGCAAGTAAATCTT
>NZ_JBHYKH010000072.1:12402-25452 GCF_042741275.1 Streptomyces sp. NPDC058964 | reverse complement strand
TGGTGGGCCGGGTCAGTTGTGTATAAGAGACAGGTGGTGGACGGCCGTTCGGTGATCCCCGGTGGCATCAACAACTGGCAGAACGACTACCTCGACACCACCCACCCGGTGTCCGACGTCGACCTGGCCCTGTCCGGGCCCGCCGCACGCTCCGCCACCCGCTACCTGGACCAGCTGTGGTCCTGGACCTGCGAGAACCGGAGCAACGCGACCAGGGTCTGGTTCGCCTCGTCCCCGGGGGCCGACTGCGTGCCGGCGCTGGAGAACGATGCCGAGCCGGTCACCGAGAGCGGTGATGTTCCGGTGATCGCGGTGGGTGGACTCGGAGTCGGGATCAAGAACGTCGACCCGTCGTCGCCGTTCCGGCCGACTCTGCCGACCGCCTCCGACACCAAGTGCGTGGTCGGCGTTCACGACTACACCAACGCCGACCGCGACTACGACACGGTGAATCCCGAAGAGAGCGCCCTGCGGGCACTCGTCGGCAGCGCGAAGGACCACGTGGAGATCTCCCAGCAGGACATGAACGCCACCTGTCCTCCGCTGCCGCGCTACGACATCCGCCTGTACGACACGCTCGCGGCGAAGATGGCCGACGGCGTCAAGGTCCGCATCGTGGTCAGCGACCCCGCCAACCGCGGAGCCGTCGGCAGCGGCGGCTACTCGCAGATCAAGTCACTCGACGAAATCAGCGACGTGCTGCGCAAGCGCCTCGAACTCGTCACCGGCAGCCGGCCGCAGGCCCAGGCCGTCATGTGTGCCAACCTGCAACTCGCCACCGGTCGTTACTCCGACAGCGCCAAGTGGTCCGACGGAAAGCCCTACGCACAGCACCACAAGCTCGTGTCCGTGGACGGATCGGCGTTCTACCTCGGGTCGAAGAACCTCTACCCTTCCTGGCTGCAGGACTTCGGATACATCGTGGAAAGCCCGGCGGCTGCCGGTCAGCTCAAGACGGAGCTCCTCGACCCACAGTGGAAGTACTCCAGGACCACCGCCACCTACGACTACGCGCGCGGCACCTGCCCGGAGTAGGTTGACGGGAAACCGACGTTCAGCGGGTCGTCCTGTCGGGGCAGGTTCGGCCCGCCCCCGGCCATGGTGCCGTCCCCCGGACCTCAGCGGGCACGGTCGGCACCGTGAGCAGTGCCGGCTCGTGTCGCGGCTACCGCGTCAGCACAGTGCCGGCGGGCGGTCCCAGTGCCGGTGTGCCGCGAGGGCGGCCGTGAACGCCTGTGTGAACGGCCGGGTCCTGTGCCCGGAAACTCTCGAGTTGTTCGTCCTTGCGGCCGTCCGGCACGGTCATCGGCGGGCCTCCTGGGCGAACACGTCCAGGAACGCCTCACAGAACGCCTTGAGGTCGTCCGGCTTGCGGCTGGTGATCAGCTTGTTGGGCCCGTGTTCGCAGATCTTCACCTGCTCGTCGACCCAGGTGCCGCCGGCGTTGCGGATGTCGGTCTGCAGGCTCGGCCACGACGTCAGCTCCCGGCCGCGTACGACGTTCGCCTCGACGAGCGTCCACGGTGCGTGGCAGATCGCGGCGACCGGCAGTCCTTGTTCGAAGAAGTCCTTGACGAACGCCACCGCCTTGTCGTCCATCCGCAGGAAGTCGGGATTGGCGACGCCGCCCGGCAGCACCAGCCCGCCGAACGACACGGTCGACGCCTCATCGACAACCTCGTCCACGGGGAACGTGTCCGCCTTGTCGAGATGGTTGAAGGCCTGGACCTCACCGGATTCGGTCGACACCAGAACAGGTTCATGACCTGCCTGCACGACTGCCTGCCAGGGTTCGGTGAGCTCGACCTGCTCGACACCTTCGGGTGCCGTCAGAAATGCGATACGCATGATTGTTCAACGTCCTTTCTTCAGCGCGTTCCCGGAACCTGTGCCTCATGCGTCGGCCGACAGCAGCCGTGAGGTACCACGCCTGCGCGACGGGGCGAAGGCGGCGACGGCCGCGCTCCGGCGCACCGAATCGACCGTCTCGGCCTGACGACGGGCCCGGTCCAGCAGCCTCTTCAGCTGAGTCTCGTCCAGCTCCCGTGTCCGGGCGAGCTGCAGGAGGGTCTGCCACAGCAGGGTCTTGCCCTCGATCCCCAGGCGAAGGGCCTCGAGTTCGACGACGCTGCTCAGCGCGGACCGGCGCATCAGACGGCCGTTGAGTTTGAAAAGGCGAGCCTTCTCGGCGAGCCGCCCGGCGTACACCTTGTGACGGTGCTCCGGGACCCCGAGGGCGTCCAGGAGGCGCAGGAGTGTCTGCCGGTCCTCCGCGATCTCATCGGCCACACGGCGCAGTTCGCCCCCGTACGGTGAGTGGCGGTGGCGCTCCGCGAGGTGCCGCGAGACATGCTGTCCGGTGGTGGCGCCGGCCAGGTGGTCGTTCAGGTAGATCTCCAGGGTCTTCCGGTACATGGTGGTCTCCACGTGCTCAGGCCTGTGCGAGACGGACATCGACGGACCCGTCGGGGGCGACCCGGCATGTGAACAGCGGCTGCGGCGCGGTCGCCGGGCCCTGGACGTTCACGCCGTCCGCGAGACGGAATCTGCTTCCGTGCCATGGGCATTCGACGCAGCCCTCGATGACTTTGCCGTCGTGCAACGGTCCGTCCATGTGACTGCACCGGTCGGCCAGCGCGTTCAGTCGGCCGTCGTCCTCGCGGACCACGACCAGCGGCACCTCGTCGGCCATGCGCCGCACGGGCTCGCCCACCGGGAAGTCGTCCAGCTTCCCGATCCGGTGCCAGCCCGGCTCGACCAGCACCGGCACGGCCTCGGCATGGTTTACGCCGGCTGCCTGCCGGTACGCGAGATGGCCGCCGAGCACACCACCGACCGTGGCGATCGACAGGCCGCCGAAGCCGAGTACCCGGCCCAGGGAACGAAGCCCGTTGACCCGCGCCAGCAGTGAGCCGCCGTACAGGGCCACGGCGGTGATGTTCGCCGCGGCGTGCACGAGGCCGACCCGGGCCTGACGTGGGCGTTGCTCCGCCCAGTCCACCCAGCCTGCCAGAGCCGCCGGTCCCGCGGAGGCCAGGCCGACGGCCACGAGACGGTCGGCGGCACGGTTCTCACCGGGGAAGAGGTCGAGGATCGCGGCCGAGCTCCAGGCTCCGATGGGCAGTTGGACCAGAACCGGGTGCAGTGGATGCCCGAGCCACAGACCGCGCAGCGCGTCCCGGGCCCGGCCCAGCGGAAGCGCGCGCACCGCCGTGCGGATGCTCGCCGCGGGTCCGTCCAGATACTCCAGGCCTTCCAACGCGTGCATGACCATCGGCAGCGGGCTCTGTGGCGGCCCCGTTGCCCCGCTCGTCAGTCCCGTCAGTCTCGTCAGTTTCATGGGGGCCGTCCTTCTCGCCCTGCTACGGGCAGGTCAGGTGGGTTTTCGTTACGTGAAGGCGCTTCGCAGCGCCGGCAGGAGCGTCTTGTTCGACCAGCCCAGGAACGGCTCCTCTTCCTGCGTGGCCCGGTACGACGGGCACATCACGCCGCCATGGTGCGTCCGGCAGTTGCCTATGCCGACACAGCGCATGACCGCGCGGGTGAAGGAGTTTTCGTCCTCCGGGTAGCCGAAGTGCGTCTCAAAGGCGGCCGGCCGCCACGCGGAACCCAGCCGCAACTGACCGTCGACCGGGTTGGGGTCCACGACCTTGCCCGGGTTCATCCGGTTGCCCGGGTCGAACAAGGCCTTCAGCTCACCGAACGCGGTCACCAGGCGCTCGCCGTACATCCGGGTCAACAGCTCGCCCCGGGCCTGGCCGTCGCCGTGCTCGCCGGAGAGAGATCCGTCGTAGGACGCCACGAGATCCGCGGCTCGTTCCAGGAAGCGGCGGAAGTCAGCGACGCCCTGGACGGTGGTCAGGCCGAACGGGATGCGGGTGTGCACACATCCCTGTCCGAAATGGCCGTACAGCGAAGGGTGGTCGTAGTCGAACTCGGAGAACAGCTCCTTCAGGTCGCGCAGGTAGTCGCCGAGCCGCTCGGGTGGGACCGCGGAGTCCTCCCAGCCCTCCCAGGTCTCCCGGTCGTCCGGTGGACGCGCGGTCACACCGAGGCCCGCCTCCCGGGCTTTGAGCATCCGCTGCTCGCGTTCCGGATCGTCGGAGAAGGCGACATCAGGGTCCTTCCGACTGCGGCCGACGGCCCGCAGCAGCCGGTCCGCCTGCTCGTCCACCTCGTCCTGGCTGTCACCGGAGAACTGCACGAGCAGCCAGCTGTCACCGTCCGGCAGAGCGTTCAGAGATGAGAGGTAGGCGTGCTCCTCGCGCATGAGCTGCGCCATCTGCCCGTCAAGGGCTTCCAGTTGGGTGGGCTCGCAGTGCGCCAGCAGATGAGGGACGTCGTCGGCGGCACGGCAGATGTCGGGATACCCGAGGACGAGCAGCGACTGGCGGGGAGGCACGGGCACGAGGTCGAGTTCGGCATGCAGGACGGTCACCAGGGTGCCCTCGCTGCCGACCAGGGCCTTGGCGAGGTCGAAGCCGTTCTCGGGCAGCAGGGAGTCCATGTTGTAGCCGGACACCCGCCGGGGCATCTTCGGGAAGCCGTGCCGGATGTCCGCCAGGTATTCGGTGACGATCCGGTCGAGGCCGTCGTACAGCGCGGCCCGCCGTCCGCCCTCAGCGGCGATGCGGGCGCGCTCGGCCCGTGACGTCGGTCCCACCCACGTGCGCATCCCGTCGTAGGTGAGAATCTCGAGCCGTCGCACGTTGTCCACGGTCTTGCCGTAGGCCTGAGCGGAGGCTCCGCAGGAGTTGTTGCCGATCATGCCGCCCAGCGCGCAGTGGCTGTGTGTCGACGGTTTCGGCCCGAACTGCAGGGTGTGGTCCCGGAGGCGGTCGTTCAGGACGTCGAGAACGATGCCCGGCTCCACCACGCACGTACGAGCGTCGGGATCGACCGACACGAGACCGGCGCAGTACTTGGTCCAGTCCAGCACCACGGCCGTGTTGGTGGCCTGACCTGCGAGGCTGGTGCCGCCTCCCCGGGACAGGACGGGGGCGTCGAAGCGGGCGCAGACCTCCACGGCATGGGCGGCGGCCTCGACGCTGCGGGGCACGACGACGCCGAGCGGCAGCTGTCGGTAATTGGAGCCGTCAGTGGCGTAGGCGCCCCTGCTGCCGGCGTCGAAGCGGACCTCCGCGTCGACCTCGCCGCGCAGGGCGTCGGCCAGCGCGCCCAGGGCCACGGGGCGTGTGGATCGCGCAGACACGAAAGTCATCCGCGAAACCAGCCTGCCGCGTCAGCGGTACGGGTGCGTTGCAGCCGACGTGTGCGAGGCGCTGAGCTGCGGATCTGGCTGTGCCGACGTGGATTCGTCATGGGTCTCCGGTCCTCGTGCGCCGTTCCGTGCGTGAAGCGGTGCGAGACCCGAGTACCCCTGCCTCGCGGAGGCAATTACCTACGATTCGCCGTCCGAAAGCCGACTTCCTTCCCCCGCGAAATCAACTCTGGGACGCGATCGCCACGCACAGCACGGCCACGCCGAGGGCCAGCCACGCGAGGTAGTCGCCCAGGTGACCGGAGTGGAGCCGGCGCAGCGTTCGAACCGGGCGGGACAGCGGGCGCCGGTCGGGTGCCTGGGGCGTGCGGCGGCGGATGGTCGCGGCGGCGATGACGACGGCGACGCCTGCCGACAGGAAACCGAGCAGGAGACCGGGAGCGGTCCACGCGCTGACGGCTGTGTGCCCGACGAGGTCCGGGTGTCCCTGCCTGAGGACAGCGGCCGCGTACTGGGCCGGATCGGTGAACGGGCCGGCGCCACGGGCCACGGCCGCGGCAAGGGCGGGAAGGGATACCGCGGCCGCGGCCAGTACGAGAAGCACGGCGGGGACGACGATCATGGCCGGTGGCAGGTTCCGCCCCGGCGTCCGGATTTCCGGCTCCTCTCCTTCGCCGGTGGTCTCCTCCTCGCCCGGCCGTGTGCGGGGTGGGGAGCCGGCCCCCCAGAAGATTCCCAAGGCCGCGCGCAGCACGGCTCCGGCGGTGACGGAGGAGGCGACGACGAACACGATCGGCAGCCACGGCTGCCAGTGTCCGGCGGCGTCCTCGGTCAGGGCTTTTCCCAGACCGGTGCCGAAGGGCGGCATTCCCGCGAGTGCCAGCGCCCCCGCGACGAAGAGCACCCCCACCAGGGTCAGCGAGCGGCCCTTGCCGTGCAGCCCGTACTCGTCGACCGAGCCGTAGCGGTCGAGCAGTACCCCGGTCAGGGCGAAGAGGGCCGCCTTCACACAACCGTGTGCGGCGATGTACAACGCGGATCCGGCAGCGCCGTCCGGAGTGAGCAGAGCGATGCCGATCAGGAACAGACCGACGTGGCTGACGGTCGAGAAGGCGAGCAGGCGTTTGAGGTGACGCTGCTGCCAGCACATGACGGCACCGAGCAGCGCGGTGAGGACCCCCAGGGCGGCGAGCGTGGTGCGAAACGCGTGGTGGGGGATGCCGCCGGGGCCGGCGAAGACGGTCCAGTACACGCGGGCGGTGCCGTACACACCCAGTTCGACCATGACGCCGGACATGAGCATGCACACCGGGGTGGGGGCGACGGCGTGCGCGTCGGGGAGCCAGAAGTGGAACGGTACGGCCGCGGCTTTGACCAGCAGAGCGGTCACCACGAGGACGAACGCGACGACGGTCAGTGTGCCGGTGCGATGGGCAGCCATGTCCCGGCCCACATGGGCGAGGTTGAGTTCGCCGGTGCGGGCGTAGACGACGCCGATGCCCAGGAGCGAGCAGTAGGCGGCGAAGGAATTGACGATTCCGAAGGTGAGGGCGCCCTGCAGGGGGCGCGGGTCCTCGATCCGGTACCCGGTGAGCGCGTAGGCAGCGGCTCCCATGAGCTCGAAGAAGACGAACATGTTGAACAGGTCGCCGGTCAGTGCGAAGCCGACCATCCCGGCTTCGAACAGGAACAGCAGGGCCGGGAACAGACCTGACCGGTCTCCCGCGGGTTCGTCGAAATACCGCCACGAGTAGATGACGACCGCGAGCACCAGGACGGCCGCCAGCAGGGCCAGGCCTGCCCCGATCGGATCGGCGGCAAGCACGATGCCCAGATCGGCGGGCCAGCCGCCCAGGTGTGCCGTGGCGATTCCTCCGCTGTGGGACAACAGCAGGGCGAGGCACACGACCTCGGTCCCGGCCGCCACCGTGGCGATCACGTCGCAGCCGGTACGGGGAAGCCGTCGGCCTGCGGTGGCGAGCAGTGCGGAGGCCAGCAGGGGGACGGCCACGGCCAGCGGCAGCAGATAGCGGCCTGTCACGCTCAGCCCTTCAGACCGGTGAGGGCTTGGGGGTCGACGGTGTGATGGCGTTTGCGCAACTGGATGGTGAGGGCGAGCAGCAAGGCGGTGACGGTCGCGCCGACCACGACATCGGTCAGCGCCAGAGCCTGAACGACCGGGTCGACGACCGGCCGCCGGCCGGGGGTCAGGTCGGAATAGACGGGTGCGGTGGCGCCACGGCGGTATCCGACGGCCAGGAGCAGAAGGTAGGTGGAGGACTGGGCGACCGCCAGGCACCCGATTGCGTGGACGAGATTGCGGCTGGTGACCAGGCCGTAGAGAGCGAAGAGGAGGACCCAACCGGAAGCGAGGTACGGCCAGTTGCCCATCAGCGTTTCTCCTGCTCCTCAGGGTCGGTGACCTCGACGGCCTGGTCGAGGAAGTCGGCGAGCAGGACGATCACCCCGCTGGCGACCTCGATGCCGACCGCGGCGTTGAGTACCGGGACGGTGCCGCCGGAGGTGATCTCATTGAACGTGCCCAGCGGCAGCACGTTCTTCAGGAAAGCCCCGCTCGCGAGGAGAGCGCCCAGGCCGATGAGGCTGAAGGAGGCCGCGGCCAAGGCGTCCGCCACGTCCAGTACGGCCATCGGGCGGATGCGCTTCAGCACGCGATAGTCGGCGGCGACGTATCCCAGATGCAGGGCGGTGGCGAGCATTACACCGCCCTGGAATCCGCCTCCCGGACTGAGCTGGCCGTGCGCGACGATGTAGACGCCGACGGCCAGCGTGATCGGCAGGAGCAGCGTGCCGTACAGGCGCGTGGTCGGCAGTACCCGCTCCGCTTCCACGCGCCGGCGGCCCTCGTCACGGGCCTGTCGCAACAGCAGCGTCGCGCCGAGGACGGTGCCGAAGAGAATGGACTCCTCGCCGAGCGTGTCGAACGCGCGGATGTCGAAGTTGACGGAGGAGACGACATTGGCCGTGTGATGCTTCAAGGCCGCCGCAACGGCACGGTCACCGTAGGGGTGGACGGCGGTTCCGAAGTCCGGCAGACCCGTGCTCGCGGCGAGATAGAACCCGGCGATCACCGTGGCGGCGATCAGCACCATGGTCACTCGTGCGCGGGTCGTCACGACCGGTTCTCCTCGTTCTCCTCCGCCGCGCGGCGGCTGATCTTGCGGACCGTCAGCAGGATGAGCAACGGGGTCAGCGCCGTCCCGACCGCCAGCTGTGAGAGGGCCACGTCAGGTGCCTGCAGCACGGCGAACAGGACGGCCAGCCCGAGCCCTTGGGCCGACAGGACGGCCGCCTGGCGCGCCGGGTCACGGGTGAGCACGGCTACCGTCGCCGTGACGACGACGAACGCGAGGGATACACCGATGAGCCAGTCGTTCACCGCCATCGCCCTTCCTCAGCCTGAGCCGAGGCCCTGGCGATGGCGATCGTGGTGACCGTTCCACCGACGGCGAAGAGCAGGCCGATCAGCAGTGTCTTGATCGCCGCCCGGCCGAACCCCTGGTCGACCGCCACGGCCAGCGCGATCAGCGGAACACCGGCGCACGACGCCGGGGTCAGCCCGTGCAGCCGCAGGATCGTCTCCCGAAGGCGCAGCAGGGCGACGGCCGACAGCACCAGGCAGGCCACCCCGGCCCACAACAGCACCAGCACCCCGATATGGTTCACCGTCGTTCCTCCTTGCTGCTTGCCGCCGCCTCCCGCTCGATCGGTCACATCGCGGCCGGCGGTCGGCCTCAGTCGGCGCTGCGTCGCGGCGCGCCGGCATCGCGGGTCTGGCCGCCCACGAAGCGGGTGAAGACCAGCGTCCCGGTGGGGGCCATCACAGCCAGCATCAGCGCGAGATCCTGGTACGACGACCGGTCGTAGACCTCGGGAAGCACGAGGAACACCGCGCCCGTCACCGTCGACAGCAAGGACACGCCGGCGAGGCGGTGCACCGTACTACCGCGCGCCACCACCCACAGGCACGCCGGCGCCACCAACGCCAGCAATGTCAGGGCGGCCGCCGCCCATGTGTTCACAGGGCCGCCCCCTCGCCGCGGGACACGATCCGCTCCACGGAGCCCGCACGGGCCCGCAGGCTGTGCACCAGCACCTCATCGTCACGCGGGATGTCGACCACGCAGGTGTCGGGCGAGGCCGCGACGGCCGCTGCGGCCCAGCCCGCGTCGGTGCCCTCGCGCAGGGTGAGCCGGCGAAGTCTGCGGCTGTCCGGCCGGTGCACGAGAGCCACCAGCAGCGAGGCGATGCCGCCAAGTACCGCCGGGGGGACGGAGCGGGCGGCCCGCAGCCCACCGCGGCCGCCACCCCAGCGCACACCGGCGGCCAAGCGCATTCGGCGCACGGCGAAGGCCCCGCCGAGCGCGGCCGAGGCAGCCACCACCAGTTCGGCCGGGGACACCGTGCTGATGCACACCACAGCCACCCCGGTCAGAACGGCGAACCACGACGCGATCTCGACCCCTGCAGTCGGCATCCGGCTTCCTCCTTCCGGGACGCGGTGGGCAGTGGCGCTCGGCCGGGCGGTGGAGGCTGGTGGGCCCGTGAGTCATCACGTGCGCTCCGCTCTGTTTGCGGGGGCGCGAGTACCCCGCATCGTTGATGCCAACCCGGGCCCGGCTGTCCGCAAACCATTCATCACCCGCTTGGCCCCGAGCCGATGTCGATCACGCGTCGCAATGATGCGGGAGGGCGCCAACGCACCATCGCAGTCGGGTCGCACGCGGCCGAGTCCGGCCGGGAGGGCTATGACACCGCGTCCTCGACCGTTGCGCGCAGATCGAGGACCGCGTTGGCTCCGGTCAGTTCCAGCACGCGCAGCAACTGTGGCGCCGGCCCGGCTACGCGCAGCGAAGTCGTGTGATGGATGCGCAGCAACAGATTCAGGAAGCTCGAATCCGCGAAGGTGAGACCGGACGCGTCGACCACCACCCTGGCGTGCTTGGAGGCAGCCGACTCCAGCGCCTCCCGCAGAGGAAGGAGCGAGCTCATGTCGTAGGCACCGTGAGCGACGACGACCCAGGCCCCGTCGAGCTCGTACTGGATCACCGCAGATACGGCCGAGGCGTGCCCGTCGACCTGGGCAGGCGGCCTGTCCTCGGTTTCGTCGGCATGCCCCACGCCCGCAAGTATGCCCCGGCCGACCCCGTCCCGGGAGAGCACCACCGAGAGGTTCTCACCGTTCGGCCCGTGGCTTTGACCAGCGGCACAGCAGCCGGTAGGCCTGGAGGAGGGCATCGAGAGCCGGTCGCAGGGGCCATCGTGCATGGCGGCCTCCTGGTGTTGTGAATCGGTGGCTCACGGATATGCCTGTGGCAGCACGGCGAATCCCGGGGCGGCGCGGACGACGAAAGCCCCTCCACCGCGATCGCGGTGGAGGGGCTGCGCCCGGCGGGTCCGTTCGGGTGACTGTCGGCTGATGACATGGCGGACCCGTCCGGCACCGGCTTACCGGTCGTCGATCTCGTCCCGGACGTCGTCGATCGCCTGCTGCCCCTGCTGATCCTGCGGGCGGATCTCGTCCTGTGTGCGACGGCCGCGCTCCTGGGCCTGCTGCCCGGACTTCCGGGCCTTCTCCTGGGCCTGACGGGCCTTGTCCTGCATTTGTTCCTTCTTGCCCATGGGGCTTCACTCCTTGTGGGGGAGGGGGGGGTGCGTTCAGACTCCCATCCGACCGGGTCAGGCGCACGCTGAAGGGTGACGCTGTGTAAGGTCGCGCGTCCGGTCGGGGTAATCGGCCACAACCGATGCCCGTGCGGCCGGTCGGACGGGCGGAACCGGGGAAGTCGCATAATCGTGGACGAATACGATGTGGACGAGATGCTGCAGCTGGCCCTGGACCGGCTGACGGTGCTGGCCGACATCAACTCGGCCCTCGCGGGAACCATGGACGCGACAGAAGGGCTGCGGCGGGTCTGCCGGATCGTGGCCCACCGCGTCGGGGACTGGTGCGCCATCGACCTGCTCAGCGGGGACAACCAGATCGAACGCATCAGTGTCGGGCGCAAGGACACCGGACCGCGGTTCGCGGAACAGCCCATCGAGCTGCCGAAGATCTCGGACTCTGCCACCGGCCCGCTGGCCCGCGTGCTGCGCGGTGCGGGCCCCCTGCTCCTCACCCGGACCGACCTGTATCCCGACGGTGACCTCGAGGGGTGGGACGCGGCCCAGGCCCTGGTCTTCGCGGACCAGCACGCCACCAGCGCCGTCATCGCCCCGCTGCGGGCCCGTCGGGAGGTTCTCGGCGCCGTCACCGTCACCCGCTTCGGGAGCCACCCTCCGCTCACCGAGGACACGCTGCCCCTGATCGAAAACATCGTTCACCGCATCGGCCTCGCCATCGACAATGCACGCCTGCACCGGGAGACGGAACGCATCGCCGAACGCCTCCAGCGCTCGCTACTGCCCGAACTCCCTCGAAGCGACCACCTGACCATGGCCGCCCGCTACGCCCCCTCCCACGCCACCGCACAAGTGGGCGGCGACTGGTACGACAGCTTCCCGCTGCCCACGGGCGACACCACACTCATCATCGGCGACGTCACCGGACACGATCTCAAGGCCGCCGTCACCATGAGCTACCTGCGCAACATGCTTCGAGGCATCGCCAGCGACCGTCAGGAACCACCCGACAAGATCCTGCACCGCCTCGACCTCGCCCAGCACACTCTCTATCCCGACGCCACCGCCACCTGCATCTACGCCATCATCCGCGGGCCGGAAGGCGGCCCCTGGCAACTCGACTACGCCCGTGCCGGCCACCCGCCCCCGCTCCTCGTCACCCATCAGGGTGACACCCGCTACCTGGACGGCGGACACAGCCTCCCGCTCGGCGTCAGCACCGAGGTGCCGCGCAGCAGCGCCACCGAACCCCTGCCCGCCCGCTGCACCGTCCTGCTCTACACCGACGGACTGATCGAACGACGAGACGAAGCAATGGACCGCAGCCTGACCCGTCTGCGGCAGCACGCGGCCGCACTCGCCGGCGAGGCTCCTGACACTTTCTGCGACGAACTCATCACCGGCCTCGCTCCCGACGGCACCGACGACGTCGCCCTGCTCGCCGTGCGTCTCCCGCAGGCCAACCCGTGTGACAGCACCGGCCGATGACGGTCGGGAAGTCTGCTGTACGGAGTGCGGGACGGCTCGGGTACGGACACGCCACCACTGGCCGGACACAAGGTGGCGTGAGCCGTTGTGAGTTCCCCGCCCGGGCGGCGAATCACCCGGAGCACACCAGCACAGTCGCCGCAAGCCCAGCGGCAGTGCGTCACACGGGCGCTGCCCTGCCGGGCGTACGGCGTAGCCACACCCGCCGCTCGGGCGTGTCGGACGACCGGGAAGGGGCAGTCGGACAGGATGGTCGTCCGCGGACAGCGGGAGGCGGGCCGGAGAGGCAGGGGCCGCATGGAGCCACGGGGCACATCGGAGAAGACCGGCGCCGGCCGGCCGGGGGAAGCGGCGCCCGGACCCCCCGGGATGTCCACAGGCCCGGGCGGTGACGTACGGCGGCTGATTCCGCGGACCGACGTTCTCCTGCGTGATCCACGGCTGGTGGAGGCGACCCGTCGGCTCGGGGCTCCTGTCGTCAGGGCCGCGGTACGTGAGGCGCAGGAACGAGCGCGGACCGGGCGCGTCGCCCCGGCGAGGGTGGGTGACGAGGCGGCCGCCCTGCTCCCGGACACGGCCGGCGGCCTGCGTGCGGTGATCAACGCGACCGGGGTGCTGTTGCACACGAACCTGGGCCGCGCGCCGTTTTAGGCCGCGGGGCCGCCCGCCGGGGGGGGGGGGGCCCCGGCGCCCCCCCC
>NZ_JBHYKH010000072.1:0-12392 GCF_042741275.1 Streptomyces sp. NPDC058964 | reverse complement strand
GTTCCACACTACCTTGGGCCGCGCGCGGTTGTCGGCCGCGGCCCGACGGGCGGTGGCCGAGGCCGCCGGGCCGACCGACGTGGAGCTGGACCTGGACACCGGCGCACGGGCCCGCCGCGGTCGTACGGCGTTGCGAGCGCTGTGCGAACGGGTGCCCGCCGCGGGTGCCGTGCACGTCGTCAACAACGGCGCCGCCGCGCTGGTCCTGACCGCCACGGCGCTGGCCGCCGGCCGGGAGATCGTCGTGAGCCGCGGGGAGATGGTGGAGATCGGAGACGGCTTCCGGCTGCCGGACCTCCTGGTGTCCACCGGGGCCCGGCTTCGTGAGGTGGGTACCACCAACCGCACGACCGCCGACGACTACGCCGCCGTGATCGGGCCGGGCACGGGCTTTGTACTGAAGGTACATCCGTCCAACTTCCGCATCACCGGCTTCACCCGCTCCGCCGGCATCGGGGAACTCACCGGACTCGGCGTACCGGTGGTCGTCGACATCGGGTCCGGTCTGCTCGAGCCCCATCCGTCGCTGCCGGACGAGCCGGACGCCGAGTCGCAACTGCGGGCCGGTGCCTCCCTCGTCACCGCCAGCGGCGACAAACTGCTGGGCGGGCCGCAGTGCGGCCTGCTGCTGGGTGAGCAGGGCCTCGTGCGCACCCTCTCCCGGCACCCGCTGGCCCGTGCCGTGCGCGTGGACAAGCTGACACTGGCCGCGCTGGAGGCCACGCTCACCGGGCCTCCGACCCCGACCGCCGACGCACTGACCACCGACCCCGCCACCCTGCGCGCCCGCGCCGAACGCCTTGCCTGCGCACTCGCCCAGTACGGCATCGACGTCCGGGCCGTCGAGAGCGCCGCGACGGTCGGCGGTGGCGGCGCGCCAGGTGTGACGCTGCCCAGCGCCGCGCTGTCCCTGCCGGAGGGTTTCGCGGCTGCCCTGCGCACCGGGCGCGTTCCGGTCGTCGGGCGTCTGGAGTCAGGGCGCTGTCTGCTCGATCTGCGGGCGGTGCCGGCGGAGGACGACGAACGGCTTGCCGGGGCCGTCCGCGCGGCCGCGGGACGGTAGGAGGCAGGCGTCATGCGGGTGCTGGCCACCGCCGGGCACGTCGACCACGGCAAGTCCGCCCTCGTCAGAGCGCTGACCGGCATGGAACCCGACCGCCTCGATGAGGAGCGGCGCCGGGGTCTGACCCTCGACCTCGGCTTCGTGTGGACCCGGCTCGGCGCGGACGGCGAGCACCTCGCATTCGTCGACGTACCGGGGCACGAGAAGTTCGTGCCGACCATGCTGGCCGGAGTCGGACCTGTGCCGGCGGTGCTCTTCGTCGTGGCCGCCGACCAGGGCTGGCAGCCGCAGTCCGAGGAACACCTGGCGATCCTGGACGCGCTCGGGGTGCGGCACGCCGTCCTCGCGGTGACGCGCAGCGACCTGGCAGATCCGGTCCCCGTGATGGCCGACGCAGTCGGGCGCATGGCCGCCACCTCACTCGGCACCGTGCCTGCCGTCGCCGTCAGCTCGGTGACCGGCCACGGGCTCGGCGTACTGCGCACCGAGCTGTCCCGCCTGGCGGCCGCGCTACCGGTCCCGGCCGCCGACGCGGACGTACGGCTGTGGCTGGACCGGGCCTTCACGGTGCGCGGCCATGGCACGGTGGTGACCGGCACGCTCGGATCCGGCACCCTGCGCGTGGGCGACCGGCTGGTCACGGGCGACGGAACGACCGTGCTACGGGTGCGCGGGCTGCAGTCCCTGCAGGAGGAGCGCTCCGCGGTCAGCGGGGTGGGGCGTGTGGCGGTCAACGTGCACGGGCCCGCCGCCGGTGACCTGCGGCGCGGGGACGTGCTGCTGGCCCCGGAGCGATGGCTGCTCACGGATCTCGTCGACGTCCGGGTCGCCGGTGAGCCTGTTGCCGACCTGCCGCGGTCGGTCACCCTGCACATCGGCACCGCCGCAGTCCCGGTGACCGTCCGTCCCCTGGGCGACGACACCGCGCGGCTGACTTCCCGCCGAGGCCTGCCGCTGCGCGTCGGCGACCGTGCCGTGCTGCGCGAACCGGGCGGCCGGCGCGGGCCCTGCGGCGTGACGGTGCTGGACGTGCGGCCCCCGCGCCTGGCCCGGCGGGGCGCGGCACGGGTCAGAGCGGCCGAGCTGGCGACCATGGCAGGCCTGCCGGACGAGGCCGGAGAAGTGCGGCGGCGCCGGCTGGTCCAGCGGTCGGAACTGCGCGCGATGGGCGTGCCGCCGGCCGCCGTGCCCGTGGCCGGGGACTGGCTCGCGGACCCCGGCTACTGGGCGTCGCTGGGCGAGCACCTGGTCAACGAGGTGGAGCGGCACGCGAAGGAGCACGCCCTGGACCCGGGGCTCCCGCTGGAGGCCGCCCGTCGTCTGCTGGGCCTGCCCGACCGGTCGCTCGTGGACGCACTCGTGGCGGCGACACCCCGGCTCACCTGCCGACGAGGACGGCTCCACGGCTCCGAAGGCCCCCGGTCACTCCTTCCGCCGTCCGTGCGGGCGGGCGTCGACGCCGTACGACGGGAACTGGCGGCGGCACCGTTCCGCGCGCCGGAGGCCGACCGCCTCGCCGAACTGGGACTTACCCGCAAGGCGGTGGCCGCCGCCGTGACGGCGGGCGCGCTGCTGCGGGTCGCCGACGGGATCGTGCTGCTGCCGGGCGCGGACGCGCGGGCCGCCGCCGTCCTCGCGCGGCTGCCTCAGCCGTTCACGACGAGCGAGGCCCGGCAGGCCCTGGACACCTCACGCCGGGTGGCCGTGCCGCTGCTGGAGCACCTGGACGCTCATGGGTACACGGAGCGCGTGGACGACCGGCGGCGCCGCTGCCGGCTCGGCGCAGGAAGCGGAGGCGGACGGGAATCGAACCCGCCTGCCCGAGATTCTCGGACACCTCGGTTTTGAAGACCGGGAGGGCCACCAGGCACCCACACGCCTCCACCGACCGTCAGGCTAGTTCCCCGGGAGAGCGACATGACACCGACCCGCCAAGCGGCCGTACGGCTCACACAGTTCGCCCACGGCGGCGGCTGCGCCTGCAAGATCCCGCCCGGCGAGCTGGAGGAGGTCGTCAGCGGTCTCGGCGCCCCGCTCACCGGGGGTGACACCCCGCTGCTCGTCGGTCTCGCCACCGGAGACGACGCGGCCGTCGTCGCCCTGCCCGGGCACGCGGGCACGGCCGTGGTGTGCACGGCCGACTTCTTCACCCCCGTCGTGGACGACCCGTACGACTGGGGCCGCGTCGCGGCCGCCAACGCCC
Source organism: Streptomyces sp. NPDC058964 (assembly GCF_042741275.1). NCBI lineage: Bacteria > Bacillati > Actinomycetota > Actinomycetes > Kitasatosporales > Streptomycetaceae > Streptomyces > Streptomyces sp. NPDC058964. The sequence goes on along the minus strand of NZ_JBHYKH010000072.1, from coordinate 9,126 downwards.
TGTCCGACGTGTACGCGATGGGAGGCCGACCGGTCCTCGCGGTCAACCTCCTGGCGTGGCCCCGTGACCGGCTGCCGTCGGATCTGGCTCGCGAGGTGCTGCGCGGCGGACTGGACGTGGCCACGGAGGCGGGCTGCCATGTGGGCGGTGGGCACAGCGTCGACGACGTCGAGCCCAAATACGGCATGGCCGTCACCGGACTGGCCGACCCGGCGAGGCTGCTGCGCAACGACGCCGGCCGGCCCGGCCTGCCACTGTCGCTGACCAAACCCCTCGGTCTCGGCGTGCTGAACAACCGGCACAAGGCCACCGGCGAGCGGTTCGAGCAGGCGATCGCCACGATGACGGCCCTGAACCGGGACGCGTCCACGGCCGCTCTCGCGGCCGGTGCCACCTGCGCCACCGACGTCACCGGCTTCGGCTTTCTGGGCCATCTGTACAAGCTCGCCCGGGCGTCCGGCGTGACTGCCGTGGTCGACACCGCCGCCGTGCCCTACCTGGACGGTGCCCGCGAAGCGGTCCGGGACGGGTACGTCAGCGGTGGAACCCGGCGCAACCTGGAGTGGGTGGCGCCGCACACCGACTTCGGGGCCACGGACACCGGCACCCGGCTGCTGCTGGCCGACGCGCAGACCTCCGGCGGGCTACTGGTCGCCGGGGAGGTGCCCGGAGCGCCGGTGGTGGGTGAGCTCGTGCCGTCCGGGGCCCACTCGATCGTGCTCAGGTGATCGGCGCCTGGACTCCTGGACCGGCGAACCGGCTCAGGGCTCCGTGCCGGTGTGCTCGTCGATGCCGGCCCGCGCCCGGTAGGCGCGCACCAGCTCCGGCGCGGCCGCTCCCCGGGGACGCCGTCCGGGCCGGATGTCCACGGCGAACGCCTTGGCCTCCTGGATGTGCGTATTGGGGTCCAGTGACATGTGCAGCAGTTCGTTGGCCGCGTCACCCGTGCTGTAGCCGTTCGGGCCCCAGTGGTAAGGGAGCCCTACCTGGTGCAGCCTGCGGCCCTGCACGGTCAGCGGCGCCATGCGGTCGGTCACCAGCACCCGCGCCTCGATCACGCCCCGCGCGCTGACGACCGTCGCCCAGCCGGTGTGCTCAAGGCCCCGTTCCGCGGCCAGTTCGGGCGAGACCTCGCAGAAGAACTCCGGTTGCAGTTCGGCCAGGTAGGGCAGCCACCGGGACATTCCCCCCGCGGTGTGGTGCTCGGTGAGCCGATAGGTGGTGGCGACGTAGGGGAAGACCTCCGCGCCCGGTTCGTCACCGCTGGGCTGGTACCGGTTGTCCGGGTGTGGTGGTAGCAAGTGCCTTACAGGGTTGCGCTGTTGCGTGTACAGCAGGTTGGGGAACGGCGAGTCCTGCGGCTCGTAGTGCGCCGGCAGCGGCCCGTCGGTGAGCCCGGAGGGCACGTACAGCCACGCCTTGCCGTCGGCCTGCATGATGAACGGGTCCGTGCCGGACAGGGCCTCGGGCCCGGTGGCGTCCGGTGGGGGCCGGTGGCCCGGGGACTTGGTGGCGGCGAAGTCGGGGATGTCGTGACCGATCCACTTCGTGTTCTCGGCGTCCCACCACACCAGCGCCTTGCGTTCGCTCCACGGTTTGCCGTCCGGGTCGGCGGAAGCGCGGTTGTACAGGATGCGCCGGTTGGCCGGCCAGGCCCAGCCCCACTCGTTCGCGACCCAGTTCTGCTCCGTGCCGGGCTTGCGGCGGGCCGCCTGGTTGACGCCGTCGGCGTAGACCCCGCAGTAGATCCAGCATCCGCACGCGGTGGAGCCGTCGGCGGTGAGCTGTTCGTAGGAGGCCAGCGGGTTGCCGTCGGCGTCGTGGCCGTTGATCTCGGCGAGAACTGCTTCCGCGTCCGGTTCGGCGAGTGCGCCCCTGACGGGATAGTCCCAGGTCAGGTCGAGTACCGGCCGGTCCGCCGGATCGGTGGAACCGGCGAGTCTGCGCCGGATCAGCCGCCCGAGGTGGAAGGCGAACCACAGGTCGCTGCGGGCGTCCGCCGCCGGCTCGACGGCCTGGTGATGCCACTGCAGCAGGCGCTGGGTGTTGGTGAAGCTGCCGTCCTTCTCGGTGTGCGCGGCGGCGGGCAGGAAGAACACCTCGGTGCGGATGTCCTCGGTGCGCAGCTCCCCGGTCTCGATCTCCGGGCCGTCCTTCCACCAGGTCGCCGACTCGATGAGGGAGAAGTCCCGTACCACGAGCCAGTCCAGATTGGCCATGCCCAGACGCTGGAGCTTGGAGTTGGCGCTGCCGACCGCCGGGTTCTCGCCCAGCAGGAAGTAGCCCTTGCAGGTGCCGTCCAGCTGGGCCATCACCGTCTCGTAGGTGGAGTGGGAGCCCGTCAGGCGCGGCAGGTAGTCGAAGCAGAAGTCGTTGTCGGGGGTGGCCGCCGCGCCCCAGTACGCCTTGAGCAGGCTGACCAGGTAGGCGCGCATGTTCCCCCAGTAGCCCTTGTGCGCCGCCTCGGCCTGTACGAACTCGTCCAGGCCCTGGTCCTGGTGGGCGTGCGGCAGGGGGATGTAGCCGGGCAGCAGGTTGAACAGGGTCGGGATGTCCGTCGAGCCCTGGATGGAGGCGTGACCGCGCAGCGCGAGGATGCCGCCGCCCGGCCGTCCGATGTTGCCGAGCAGTGCCTGGAGCACGGAGGCCGCGCGGATGTACTGGACGCCGACGGTGTGCTGGGTCCAGCCGACCGAGTAGGCGAAGGCCGTTGTCCGCTCCCGGCCGGAGTTGTCGGTGACCAGACGGCACACCTGCTGGAAGAGGTGCTGTGGCACGCCGCAGATCTGCTCGACCGTCTTCGGCGTATAGCGGGCGTAGTGCCGCTTGAGGACCTGGAAGACACACCGCGGGTGGGCGAGCGTCTCGTCCCGCTCGGGCTCGCCCTCACCGATCGCCGCGCCGCCGGAGCCGTGTGCCTCACCACGTGCGGCCTCGGACACCGAACTGCCGCCGCCGGTGCGCACCTCGTACTCCCGGTCACGCTCGCCGGAGGCAGCCTGGACCTCCATGCCCTCGTACTGCCAACTGGCGTTGTCGTAGCGGCGGTTGTCGGAGTCGAGGCCGGAGAACACACCGTCCAGGTCCTCGGTGTCGCGGAAGTCCTCGCGCAGCACGACGGCCGCGTTCGTGTACGCCACCACGTAGTCCCGGAAGTACTTCTCGTTCTGCAGGACGTAGTTGATGATGCCGCCGAGGAAGGCGATGTCCGTGCCCGCACGCAGCGGCACATGAACGTCGGCCACGGCGCTGGTGCGGGTGAAGCGCGGGTCGATGTGGATCACCTTCGCGCCGCGTGCCTTGGCCTCCATCACCCACTGGAACCCGACCGGGTGGCACTCCGCCATGTTCGAGCCCTGGATGACGATGCAGTCGGCGTTCTGCAGGTCCTGCTGGAAGGTGGTCGCGCCGCCGCGTCCGAACGAGGTTCCCAGACCGGGAACGGTGGCGGAGTGTCAAACGCGCGCCTGGTTCTCGATCTGGATCGCCCCGAGCGCGGTGAACAGCTTCTTGAGGAGGTAGTTCTCCTCGTTGTCGAGCGTCGCCCCGCCCAGGCTCGCGATACCGAGCGTGCGCCGGGTGCGGGTCTCGTCGACCTCCCACTGCCATCCTGCGCGCCGGGCCGCGATCACCCGGTCGGCAATCATGTCCATGGCCGTGCCGAGATCGAGCCGCTCCCAGGTGGTGCCGTGCGGGCGACGGTAGAGGACGTGGTGTTCTCGGGCATCGCCCGTGGTGAGCTGGAGGCTTGCCGAGCCCTTGGGACACAGCCGGCCTCGGGAGATGGGGGAGTCGGGGTCGCCCTCGATCTGCGTGACCCGGTCGCCCTCGACGTACACGTTCTGGCCGCAGCCGACCGCGCAGTACGGGCAGACGGACTTCACCACGCGGTCCGCACTCGCGATACGGGGCGACAGCCGCGCGCTCTGCCCACTCTTGGCGGCGGCCCCGCGGCCCAGCGGATCGGTGCCCTTGAGCTGGCGGTAGACCGGCCAGGAGTCGATCCAGGTGCGCACGCCCATGGCTCGGTCCTCCCGTTCGGTTGCCGTGCGGTCAGCGGATGTCCGCCGGCCACGAACCTGACGCGGAGCGCCCTACCTCCGGGCCCCTGTATTCAGGCTGACTCGGAGTACCCCTGACGCGCCAGTCGAAACGGACGGGTGGGCGCGGGGGAGGCGAGTGGGGCGTTCGTCGTGGCTGCCGGGGCTCCCACCGCGGGCGGGCTGGGCGGCCACCACCAGCCCGCCTGGTTCGCAGGTGTGCCGCCGGACGGTATCGCCGTCACACCGGCCCGTGGTCATCCGGCGGGCTGCCCGCAATGGTCGTGCACCCGGACGTCCCTTACGGCGTACGAGCCGTCTGTACGGCCGGCCACCGACTGGCCGAACGGCGTTCCTGGCCGCGGAGGCGTGGAGGCATGGAGGCATGGGAGCCCCAGAGGCCCGGAAGCCCGCGCCGGTCCGGAGAGGGCGGCCGGGTCAGTCCGCCCGCGCCCGCAGGCGCTCCCGTTGCGGCACGACCGTGTACTTCGGGTCCTCGGCGGAGGCGAGCCCGGCGTGGTACACCCCGAATCGCAGCGCTGCCGAGCCGGTCAGCAAGGCGGCTCCGGCGGTCACGGCGAGGGTGCGGCTGTGGCGCCGGGCCGCGGCCGCCGCCAGGGCCGTACCGCCTGCCGTGAGGATCTCCGCGGTACGGACGAGCGTATGCGCCTTGCCCTTCCCGTACGGTTCGGCCGCCAGGCCCGTGCGCCGTTTCAGCAGCCGGAAGGCGCCGAGTTCGAGAGCCGCTCCCAGGACGGCCATGCGGCTGGCCGGCCCCGTCTCTTCGACCGGCACGGCCGCCAGGGCCAGACCGGCCGCCGCGGTGGCACCGGAGCCCGCGAAAACGAACGGCATCTGCCGGTACCCCTCGTGCCAGGAAGGCACCGCGGTGTCGGAGATCAGGACAGCGGTGTACGTCGCCACGGCGGGGCCGAGGACGCCTGCCGCCGCGGTGGCCGACGCGCCGACGAGCCGGAGACGGCCCGTGACATCGCTCACCGCGGCGGCGATCGTCAACGGCGCGTACGCGGTGAGCAACCACGACCCCACGCTCATGGGCGAAGTCGGTTTGAACACGCGCAGCATGTTGAGGAAGCGAGCGGGCCGCCCCAGATCGTGGACCAGCGCCGCCAGCGACAGCGAGATGGCCCCCGCAGCCCCCAGCTTCCCGGCACGGGCCAGCGACGGACGTCCCGTGACGTCGCCCCCGGCCGCGAGCAGCGAGGAGCCGCTCGCGAGACCGCCGAGATACAGGTAACCCGCGATGTCGAGAGGCTTCCAGGTCGGCTTGTTCAGCACCGGTTCGCCGTAGTACGTCGAGAACCCGGCCTCCGGCACCATGGGCTGCTCCCCGCGTCCGCGGCGGCGCCCGGCGCGCGCTCCGGTGCGGGCGTCCCGCCCGGGTCGTGCGCCGTGAACGCCGCCGCGCGTCACGTCCGATCCGCTCATCGCTGCCTCCGGCCGCCGCCCTTGACGAAACTGGCGACAGCGAGCGCCGCGAGCGAGGCAGCGGCCATTGCCGCGTGCCGCCACATGTCCGGCAGATCCCGCGTGGTGACGACCGGGTCCGGCGGCAGGCCGTAGACCTCCGGCTCGTCCAGCAGCAGGAAGAACGCGCCGTCGCCTCCGACCCCGTCGTCGGGGTTCTCACCATAGAGGCGGGCGTCGGTCACGCCGTTGGCGTGCAACTGTGCCACCCGGCCGGCCCCTCGCTCGCGCAGTTCCTCCAGCGGACCGAACTGGATGGAGTCGGTCGGGCACGCCTTCGCACAGGCCGGCTCGGCGCCGACGCCGAGCCGGTCGTAGCACAGCGTGCACTTCCAGGCCCGGCCGTCACCCTCACGCAGGTCGATGACGCCGTACGGGCAGGCCGGTACGCAGTAGCCGCAGCCATTGCAGATGTCCTCCTGGACGACGACCGTGCCGAACTCGGTGCGGAACAGCGAACCGGTGGGGCAGACGTCGAGACAGGCCGCGTGCGTGCAGTGCTTGCACACATCGGAGGACATGAGCCAGCGCAGCTCGGTTCGTCCGTCGGGACGCAGGGGCGAGATCTCCCCGGCCGGCGCGCCCGTCGGTGCCGCGTCCGGGGCCGGTGCCGTGGCCCCCGGCCCCGGAGAGGACGGGGAGCTGCCGAGTCGGCGGGCGGCGTCGAAGACGTCGACGTTCTCGTGGGCGAATCCGGGCTCCTGCCCGCCCAGTGGTTTGCGCTGCTCGATGAAGGCGACGTGCCGCCAGGTGTCGGCGCCGAGCCCTTGCGTGTTGTCGTAGGACATGCCGGTCAGCTGCAGGCCGTCCTCCGGCACCGCGTTCCACTCCTTGCAGGCCACCTCGCACGCCTTGCAGCCGATGCACACGGAGGTGTCGGTGAAGAAGCCCACACGGGGAGGGTGGTCGAGGTGACCGGCCGCGCCCGCCACGTCCGGCTGCGGGCCGGACAGCTGGTGGCCGTCCGGCCTTCTCCGCCTCGACCGGCGGGTCTGACCGGCGCTGTTGTCCGTCATGGCTCAACTCCTCGGTCAGGTCCCCCGGAGTGGCGCGTGCGGTCGCGGTGGTCAGGGCCCGGTGAGATCGCCCGGTGCCGGCGAAACGGCGCCGCGTCCTCGGCCAGGCTTCGGTGCTCTGTGTCGAGCGTCGCACGGGTGCCCCGGTCCCCGCTCTCCGAAACCACTGCGCAGCAAGATCGGCGCGCTCCTTCCGGCGACGACGCCCTCCGGGTGCACCGGTTCACGGCCACCCGGCCGGCAATGAACATCAGGGACCTCGACGAACCGGGGCCACGACCCATTGGCCCGACGACAGACCCCCGGAGGCTCTCGTTGAGGGCCAGTGTGTCGCGCCCGGTCCGGGAGTGTCGGGCCGCTCCGGAGGCCGTGTTCGCTCATGGTCGGTCCTCGCGCTGGTCCGGAGGGCTGTCCGGTACGGCACTCCGGGCGCCCGTGAAGTCGACCTCACCCGCCGTCACGATCCGGGCGCCCATGTTGCGCTCCATCATTTCCAGGGCGGCGGCCTCCAGATGGGGGTGGATGGAGGCCACGGCGTCCCTCGGTACCGTGACCTCCAGGTGCCGGATGTGCGCGTCCAGGGCCGAGTACAGAACGCACTGCTCGGTGACCTGGCCGCAGAGGACCAGGTGCTTGACGCCCAGCCGCCACAGCACGTATGCCATGGGTGTCTCATAGAAAATGGAGTGGCGGGCCTTCAGTACGAAAAGGGATTCGCCGTCGGGCCGTATCGGCTCGACCAGCCCGGCGTGCGGCCGCTCCAGAGCCCTTTGCAGCAGCTCTCCATGGTGGGAGCGCCACAGGCCGAAGTTGTCGTTCGCGTACACCACCGGCACGTCGGCCTCGCGGGCACGGCCGAGCAGATCTGCGACGACGGGAACGATGCGGCGGGCGGAGGGTACGAGCAGTTCGGCGTCCTCGTGGTCGTACGTGTTGATCATGTCGATCACGACGAGCGCCGTGCCGCCGGTCACTGCGGAGCCGTTCACCGTACCCGTCCCACCGACGTCAGTCGCGGACCCGTGGCAGGACCTTGGTGCGGTAGAAGTCGAAGAAGCCCTGCTGATCCTTGCCGATCTGGTTGACGTAGACGGTGTCGAAACCTGCGTCGACGAACGCGGCGAGTGCCTCGACGTGCGCGTCCGGATCGTCGCCGCACGGTACGGCCTTCGCCACCTGGTCCTCGGTGACCAACTGGGACGCCTGCTCGAAGTGGCGCGGGGTCGGCAGGACTTGCGGGAGTTCGCCAGGCAGTTGCTCGTTGGCCCACAGACGGTGCGCAGTGCGGACCGCCTCCTGCTCGTCCGTCCCCCAGCACACCTTGAACCCGCCGTACACCGGATTGGCACCGCCGCCACCGCGCCGGAAGCGCTGCACCATCGCTTCATCGGGCGCCATCGTGATCAGGCCGTCGCCGATGCGGGCGGCGACCTCGGCCGCCTGGGGGCCGAAGGCCGACACGTCGATCGGCACCGGCTCGTCCGGCAGTGTGTACAGGCGTGCGTTCTCCACGGTGTAGTGCCTGCCGTGGTGACTGATCTGCTCCCCGGTGAACAGCCGCCGCATGATCTGTACGGCCTCCTCCAGCATTTCCAGCCGTACGGGCGCCTCGGGCCACACCGTGCCGAGGATGTGCTCGTTGAGCGCCTCGCCTGTGCCCACCCCCAGCCGGAAACGCCCGTTCAGCTGCACCGAGCTGGTCGCGGCGGCCTGGGCGATCACCACGGGGTGGGTCCGCACCAGTGGACAGGTCACCGCCGTCTCCACAGGCAGCGACACCGCCTGCGACAAGGCCCCGATCACCGACCACACGAACGGGCTCTGCCCTTGGCGGTCGTGCCACGGGTGATAGTGGTCCGATATCCACAGCGACTCGAAGCCGGCCTGTTCGGCCATCCGCGCCTGCTCGACGAGTTCCGCCGGTGGGTGCTCCTCGCACGACAAGAAGTATCCGAAGCCCGCCATCGTCCCTCCTGTACCGCAATCTGAGACTCTGGGACCGCTACCGAGTACCCGATGGCCGGGAGGCTGTGCACGGTGTCGCCGACATGAGGGGGATACCGGCCAGGCGGCGTTCCGAAGGGCGGAGCCAGAGCCCGGGTCTCAGCGTCGTCCAGCGAGGTGAAGGGCGCCGGCCGTCGGTCCGTCCAACGAGGGGGATGGGCTTGCCACGGTCCAGTCTGTACGAGAGATGACCTCGCCTCAGCACACCGTCAGGCCAGCGGGCTCCGCGGCAGCGAGGCGAGCAGATCAGCCGGGGTCTCGAAGACCGCGTCGGCGCCGGCCTCCTCCAAGTCGGCACGGGGGATGCCGCCGCACAGGAGCGCCACGCACCGCACCCCCGCTTCGGTGCCCGCTCGCATGTCCCACACGGTGTCGCCGACGAATACGGCATGTTCGGCCGGTACGCCTGCCAGTTCCAGGGCGCGCTCGACGGGCTCAGGCGCCGGTTTGCCCTCGGTGACGTCGTCCCCACTTGCCGTCGCCGCGATCGCGTCGTCCGCGGCGATCGCGCGTCGCACTGCGGACCCCCCCCCGCCCGCGGCCCCCCGCGGGGGGCGCCGCCTACCTCGCCGGCGCCC
>NZ_JBHYKH010000071.1:13179-25549 GCF_042741275.1 Streptomyces sp. NPDC058964 | reverse complement strand
GCGAGTTGCGCCCGCCGGTCCTGGTCACGGAATAGAGGGCCCCGGCACAGATGAGTCCAGCGCACCACCCGGCTCCCCGCACGAGCCCCCGCTTCCGCGCCTTCACACCCCGTGATCTGGACGGACTGCTCCAGCAACGAGTGTCCCTGACGCCCGCCGACCGGCTCGCCCTGCGTGCGGTGGCCGCCGTCCTGCCGTTCCGCACGAACAGCTATGTCGTCGACGAGCTGATCGACTGGTCGGCCGTGCCCGAGGACCCGGTCTTCCGGCTGACCTTCCCGCAGTCCGGGATGCTGCCCGCGCCCGACCTGCGCCGGATGGCCGATCTGCTCGCCCGAGGGGCGCCCGGGGCGGAGGTCCAGCGCGCGGCCCACGAGATCCGGATGCGGCTCAACCCGCACCCCTCGGGCCAGCTCGACGCCAACGTCCCCGTGCACGGGGGCCGCCGGCTCACGGGCCTCCAGCACAAGTACCCCGAGACGGTGCTGGTCTTCCCGCGCCAGGGCCAGACCTGCCACGCCTACTGCACCTACTGCTTCCGCTGGCCGCAGTTCGTCGGCGAGGCCGATCTGCGCATCGCCACCGACGACATCGCCGCCACGACCGCCTATCTGCGCTCCCGGCCGCAGGTCTCCAGCGCCCTGATCACGGGTGGCGACCCGCTGGTGATGAGCACGGACGTGCTGTGCCGCTACGTCGAGCCGCTCCTCGGGATCGACACGATCCGCTCGGTGCGGCTCGGCACCAAGTCGCTCGCCTTCTGGCCGTACCGCTTCACCACCGACCGGGACGCCGACGACCTGCTGCGGCTGTTCGAGAAGGTCGTGGCGAGCGGCCGTCACCTCGCGCTGATGGCCCACTTCACGCATCCGCAGGAGCTCCGTCCGCCTGTGGTGCGCGACGCGATGCGCCGGGTGCGCGACACCGGGGCGGTGATCCGCTGTCAGGGCCCGCTGGTGGCGGGGATCAACGACAGCGCGGACGCCTGGGCCGAGCTGTGGGAGGAGACGACCACGCTGGGCGCGGTGCCGTACTACCAGTTCGTGGAGCGCGACACCGGCCCGCAGGGCTATTTCGCGGTGCCGCTGGCCCGCGGTCACCAGATCTTCCGCGACGCCCACGCCCGCGTCTCCGGCCTCGCCCGCACCGTCCGCGGCCCGGTCATGTCGGCGATGCCCGGCAAGGTCTGCGTGGACGGCGTCGCCGAGGTGGCGGGCGAGAAGGTCTTCGTCCTGCACCTGATCCAGGCCCGCGACCCCGAACTGGTCGACCGCCCGTTCTTCGCCGCGTACGACGAGGGCGCGACCTGGTTCACGGACCTGAAGCCCGCGTTCGGCTCCGCGCGGTTCTTGCCGGGGCTGGAGGCGGGGTGACCGACGGTCGGCGTCGGTGCCGGCCCTGCTGGGGGCTGCGCCCCCAGACCCCGCCGCATCGGCCTGAACGGCCTCGTCCTCAAGCTCCCCCAAGGTCCTCAAGCTCCCCCAAGCTCTTCGAGCAGGGGGTACCCCCACGGGCTGGCTGTGGTGCGGACCGGTCCTCGTCCTCGGGCCGCAGCAGTACGTACACCAGCCCGCCCACGGCCCCCGACAGCACAAAGCTGCAGTCCACCCCGCCCGTCAGCGACAGCAGCGGCCCCTCGTACGACGGCAGGGACACCGCCAGCAGGCCGACCCCTGCCCCCAGTGCCCAGGACACCGTCGCCCGAACGTTCCAGCCCGCCCGGTACCAGTAGATCCCGCCCCGGGAGCGGCGGTTGAAGACCTGGAGCGCGTCGGCGTCGTACCTGCCGCGGCAGCGTACGAAGCCGATGAGGGTGATGACCGCCCACGGCGTGCCGATCGCCGTCAGCAGCAGGACGAAGGACGTCATCGCGGACTGCGCGTTCCAGGCGTAGTGCCCGACGAAGACGCAGGCGGTGGCGACCACGGCCACCGTGCAGGTGGCCCGCGCCCGGGAGGCGCGCGTCAGGATCGCGTCCAGGTCCAGGCCCATGGAGTACAGCATCAGACCGGCGTTGCCGACCGAGCCCGCGGAGGCCGAGAGCAGGAGCGGGATCAGGTACCAGGTGGGGGAGGCGGCCACCAGCGGGCCCGCGTAGTCGAGGGCCGCTTGGGCCGCGTACGCCGTGAAGGTGCCGAAGAGCTGCGGGACCAGCAGGCCCAGGACCAGGCCGAGCCAGGTGGCGTGCAGGACCCGGCGGGAGGAGTGCCGGGCGGGGGAGATGTAGCGGGTGTAGTCGCCGAGGAGCGTGATGAAGGCGACGGGGCCGGAGAGACCCGCGGCCACCGCCGCCAGGCCCCAGGTCGGCCAGAAGCCGCCGAGCAGGCAGCCGCCCGTCTCCGGCAGCGCGGACGTGGTGAAGCGCGGGGCGTAGGCGATCACGCCGAGCGCCAGCAGGGCCGTCATGACGATCGCGAGGACACGGGACATGGCGAGCAGGACCCGGTAGCCGTACACCGCGCCCGCGACCGTCGCCGCGGCGAGCAGCCCGTAGACGAGGGCGTACGCCATCCCGTCCGACGGCAGGCCGAACAGCCGGCCCAGCACGCTCACCATCACGTCCCCGCCGATCCACACGGTCAGTGCGGTGTAGCCGAGGGCCAGCAGCAGGCCGACCACCGAGCCGACCAGGCGGCCGCGCACCCCGAACTGGGCGCCGGAGGAGGTGGAGAGGTTCGTCGCCGTGCGCAGGGAGACCAACGCGAGCGGGGCCGTGAACACCGTGCCGGCCACCGTGCCCGCCACGATCGAGCTCACCGAGGCCCACCAGCCCAGCCCGAAGGAGGGCGGCAGCCAGCCGAAGATGATCACACCCAGGCAGAGGTTGGACCCCAGCAGGATCGATACGAGGTCGCGCGGACCGCTGGTCCGTTCCTCGTCCGGGATGGTGTCGACTCCGCGCTGTTCTATCGGCATGGCTGGTCTCCTTCGACGGCCGCCTGACGGTTTGAGCGACTGTTTGAGCGACGTTCAATGTGACGTGACCCTTGTTCATCCGTCAATGCTTCTGTTTCGAAGGAGCTGTGTTTAGAGTGTTGCTCTAAATGAGTGGAAGCAAGGAGGTGCCGCGTCGTGAGACTGACCCCCACGGAACGTGACCGGCTGCTGCTCTTCGGAGCGGCCGAGCTGGCCCGCGCCCGCCGCGCCCGCGGCCTGAGGCTGAACGTGCCGGAGGCGACCGCGCTGATCGCGGACACGGTCTGCGAGGCCGCCCGGGACGGCGTCAGGCTCGCCGAGGCCATCGAGCGCGCCCGCGCGGTCCTCGGCCCGGCCGACGTGCTGCCGGGCGTCGCCGACGTCGTCACCGAGGTGCACGTCGAGGCCGTCTTCGACGACGGCTCACGGCTCGCGGTCGTCGGCGACCCGATCGGCGGCGGGCTGGGCGAGCACGGTCCGGGCGCGCTGCTCCCCGGGCCCGAGCGCCCCGAGCCGGAGCCCGCGGTCCGGCTGACGGTCGCCAACACCGCGACCGTGCCCGTCTCCGTCACCTCCCACTTCCACTTCTTCGAGGCCAACCCGCGGCTCGACTTCGACCGTCCGGCCGCCTACGGCATGCGGCTGGCCGTGCCCGCCGGCTCGTCCGTGCGGTTCGGGCCGGGTGAGTCGCTGGAGGTGGGCCTCGTGCCGATCGGCGGCGCACGCGTCGCCGTCGGCTTCGCCGGTCTCGTCGACGGACCGCTGGACGCGCCCGGCGCCCGCGAGGAGGCGCTGCGCCGTGCCGCCGCCTGCGGCTACCTCGGCGTACCGGAAACCCCTGACCAGGAGGCCGAGCGATGAGCCGCCCCGGAGGCCACCCCGCCGAGGCCCGCCGCCTCACCCCGTACGAGTACGCCGCCACCCACGGCCCCCGCGCCGGCGACCGCGTCCGCCTCGGTGACTCCGGGCTGACGATCAGGGTCGAGTCGGACTCGCAGGCGTACGGGGACGAGTTCCTCGCCGGGTTCGGCAAGACCGCCCGCGACGGGCTGCACCTCAAGGCCGCCGCCGTCCGCGAGACCTGCGACGTGGTGATCAGCAACGTCGTCGTGATCGACGCGGCGCAGGGCGTCCGCAAGGTCTCGATCGGGATCCGGGAGGGCCGGATCTGCGCCGTCGGGCGCGCCGGGAACCCCGACACCCTCGACGGGGTGGACGTCGTCGTCGGCACGGGCACCTCGATCGTGTCCGGCGAGGGACTGATCGCCACCGCCGGTGCCGTCGACACGCACGTCCACCTGCTGTCCCCGCGCGTCATGGAGGCCTCGCTGGCCTCCGGGGTGACCACGATCATCGGGCAGGAGTTCGGGCCGGTGTGGGGCGTCGGCGTCAATTCGCCCTGGGCGCTGCGGCACGCGTTCAGCGCGTTCGACGCCTGGCCGGTCAACATCGGCTTCCTGGGCCGCGGCTCGTCGTCCCACGCGGCGCCCCTCGTCGAGGCCCTCGCCGAGGGCGGCGCGTCCGGCTTCAAGGTGCACGAGGACATGGGCGCCCACACCCGCGCCCTGGACACCGCCCTGCGCGTCGCGGAGGAGCACGACGTCCAGGTCGCCCTGCACAGCGACGGGCTGAACGAGTGCCTGTCGGTCGAGGACACCCTCAGGGTGCTGGAGGGCCGCACGATCCACGCCTTCCACATCGAGGGCTGCGGCGGCGGGCACGTGCCGAACGTGCTGAAGATGGCGGGAGTCCCGAACGTCATCGGCTCCTCGACCAACCCCACCCTCCCCTTCGGCCGGGACGCGGTCGCCGAGCACTACGGCATGATCGTCTCCGTCCACGACCTGAAGACCGACCTGCCCGGCGACGCCGCCATGGCCCGCGACCGCATCCGCGCCGGGACCATGGGCGCCGAGGACGTACTGCACGACCTGGGCGCGATCGGCATCACCTCGTCCGACGCGCAGGGCATGGGCCGGGCGGGGGAGACCGTCCGCCGCACCTTCGCGATGGCCGGGAAGATGAAGGCCCAGTTCGGCGCACCCGAGGACCACGACAACGAGCGGGTCCTGCGCTACATGGCCAAGCTCACCATCAACCCGGCCATCGCCCACGGCCTGGCGCACGAGGTCGGCTCCATCGAGGTCGGCAAGCTGGCCGACATCGTGCTGTGGCGCCCGGAGTTCTTCGGCGCCAAGCCGCAACTCGTCCTCAAGGCGGGCTTCCCGGCGTACGGCGTGACCGGCGACCCCAACGCGGCCACCGACACCTGTGAACCGCTCGTCATGGGCCCGCAGTTCGGCGCGCACGGTGCCACGCCCGCCGACATCTCCGTCGCCTTCGTCGCCCGGGCCGCCCTGGACCAGGGCAACGACTCGATGCCGACGCGCAGAAGGAGGGTCGCGGTCCGCGGCACCCGCGGCATCGGTCCCGCCGACCTGCGGCTGAACTCGCGCACCGGAGCCGTCGACGTGGACCGGCGCACCGGACTGGTCACCCTCGACGGCGACCCGATCGGTTCGGACCCCGCCGACTCGGTCTCCCTCAACCGCCTCTACTTCCTGTGACCTCCGCGCACGCCGCGACGACCCCCACGGACAAGGACCCGCACATGAACACCCCCGCCGCCGACGGCTTCCGCATGCCCGCCGAGTGGACGCCGCACGAGCGCACCTGGATGGCGTGGCCGGGCCCGAACCCCACCTTCGAGGACCCCGGCGACCTCGCCGCCTCCCGCGCCGCCTGGGCGTCGGTCGCCCGTGCCGTGCGCCGCTTCGAGCCGGTGACGGTGGTGTGCGGCCCCGGACAGTCCGCCGAGGCCCGCGCCCTGCTCGGCCCGGACGTCGACACCGTCGAGCGCGACCTCGACGACGCCTGGATGCGCGACATCGGCCCCACGTTCCTGACCGACGGCAACGGCCGGCTGGCCGCCGTGGACTGGACGTTCAACGGCTGGGGCGCCCAGAGCTGGGCCCGCTGGGAGCACGACGCGAAGATCGCCTCGTACGTCTCCGGCCTCGCGAGGGCGAAGGCGTACGCCTCGGAGCTGGTCAACGAGGGCGGGGCGATCCATGTCGACGGCGAGGGGACCGTGCTGCTCACCGAGACGGTCCAGCTCGGCCCCGAGCGCAATCCGCACTGGTCGAGGGAGGAGGTCGAGGCCGAGATCCACGCACACCTCGGCACCCGCAAGGCGATCTGGCTGCCCCGCGGCCTCACCGGGGACTACCCCCCGCACGGCTTCGGCACCCTCGGGCACGTCGACATCGTCGCCGCGTTCGCCCGCCCCGGCGTCGTGGTCGCCCACCACCAGCCGGACCCGGCGCACCCCGACCACGAGGTCACCAAGGAGGTCATCGGCATCCTGCGCTCCCAGACCGACGCGCGCGGCCGCCGTCTGGAGGTCGTCGAGGTGGCCGCGCCGGCCGTCCTGGAGGCCGACGGCCACTGGGCCGACTACTCCTACATCAACCACTACCTGTGCAACGGCGGCGTCGTTTTGTGCGCCTTCGACGACCCGCGCGACGAGATCGCGGCCGGGATCTTCGGCCGTCTCTTCCCGGAGCGGACGGTGACGCCGGTGGACGCCCGTACGATCTTCTCCGGTGGCGGTGGCATCCACTGCATCACCCAGCAGCAGCCCAGGATCTAGGAGTCGGCAATGGCCGGTGCGGCACGAGCGCGGAGGAACGCGCCGCCGCGCGAGGAGGTGCTCGCCGCCGCCATGGGAATGATCGCCGAGCGCGGTCTGGAGAAGCTCACCATGGCGGCGCTGGGCCGCGAGGTCGGCATGAGCAGCGGCCATCTCCTGTACTACTTCCGCTCCAAGGACGAGCTGCTGCTCCAGGCCCTGGAGTGGAGCGAGGGCAGGCTGGGTGCCGAGCGAGGCCGGCTGCTCACCCGCACGGCCCCCGCCCGCGAGCGCCTCGACGCCTATGTCGACCTGTACGTCCCCGAGGGCCACCGCGACCCGCACTGGACACTGTGGCTGGAGGTGTGGAACCGCTCGCAGAACGCCGACGACGACGCCCGCGACCGCCAGGCCGCCATCGAGGGCGCCTGGCACCGCGACCTCGTCGCCCTCGTCGCCGAGGGCATCTCGCGCGGCGAGTTCCGCCCCGTCGACGCCGACCGCTTCGCCGCCCGGCTGCGCGCCCTGCTCGACGGCTTCTCCATCCACGTCGCGGTCGGGCTGCGCGGCACGGACCGCGGGCAGATCCTCACCCACGTACGGGAGTTCCTGGACGACTCGCTCGGACGGCCGGGGCCCGCGGACCGCTGATCACCCGTCCGGGTTGTGCGTAATCAGGCCGATTGACCCGGGCTTCCCGGTGCGGTTGCATCCGACCGAGCCCTCGGCGAGGGGCCGGGGGAACAGGGGATGACGTGATTCCGGGGGACCATGGCCACTGTGGGGAGCCGGGGCCAGACGGGGCGGGTCCGCGTCAGCGACCTCGACTCGGGCGGGACCCGCAGGGTGGACGGCGACGCGTAACGGCTCGGCCGGCCTCGGCTGTCCGAGGACGGGCGGCGGGTGGTCCTCGGCTCCACCTCGCTCGCCGACGGGACGCACACCGCCCGCCCGGTGGACCTGCGCACCGGGCGGATACGGCGATCGGCCCCGGGGGCGCCGCCGCGCTCGCCGCCGACGGCACCGCACGGCACGTCCTGCTCCCCGAGGGCGGCGCGCCGACCCTGCTGGACGTCCGCACCGGTGACCGCCGCCCCGTGGCCCCACCGGCCTCGCCGGCCCGGCGCGGTCTCCCGGGACGGCCGCGCGGTGGTCTTCCTCTCCACGGCCGGCGACCTGGTCCCGGACGGCACGAGCGGAGTCCCGGACATCTTCTTCGTACGTACCGCATCCTGAGACAACCGGTGAGCCGGAGGCGGGGCTGTGCCAGACTGCCTCCGTGCTCTCGTTCGCCACGATTATTGGCAGCAGGCGCGCCGGTCCGCAGTGACCACCACGTACGACCAGGTACGGGTGGCCACCGTCGTCCTCGACCCGCGCGCAGACCTCTCGCACCCGCGAGGGGTTTTTTCGTTTTCCTGGCCCACCTTCAGCCGGGGGCGGAGCGCGAGGGAGTATGGAGGGACGGTGGAGCCGGTCATTCCGGTAAGACCGAGATTCAACACAGGAGCCTTGAGACCATGACCGCAACCAGCGAGCTCGACGATTCGTTCCACGTCTTCGACACCACGCTGCGCGACGGCGCGCAGCGCGAGGGCATCAACCTCACCGTCGCGGACAAGCTCGCCATCGCACGGCACCTGGACGACTTCGGCGTGGGCTTCATCGAGGGCGGCTGGCCGGGCGCCAACCCACGGGACACCGAGTTCTTCGCCCGCGCCCAGCAGGAGATCGACTTCAGGAACGCCCGGCTGGTCGCCTTCGGCGCCACCCGCCGGGCGGGCGCGAAGGCGTCGGACGACCCGCAGGTCAGGGCGCTGCTGGAGTCCGGCGCCCCGGTGATCACCCTGGTCGCCAAGTCGCACGACCGGCACGTGGAACTGGCACTGCGCACCACGCTCGACGAGAACCTGGAGATGGTCCGCGACACCGTCTCCTACCTGCGCGAGCAGGGCCGTCGTGTCTTCGTGGACTGCGAGCACTTCTTCGACGGCTACCGGGCGAACCCGGAGTACGCGAAGGCGGTCGTCCGGGCGGCCTCGGAAGCCGGCGCGGACGTGGTCGTCCTGTGCGACACCAACGGCGGCATGCTCCCCGCGCAGGTCCAGGCGGTCGTCTCGACCGTCCTCGCCGACACCGGCGCCCGGCTCGGCATCCACGCCCAGGACGACACCGGCTGCGCGGTGGCCAACACCCTCGCGGCGGTGGACGCGGGCGCCACCCATGTGCAGTGCACGGCGAACGGCTACGGCGAGCGCGTCGGCAACGCCAACCTCTTCCCCGTGGTCGCGGCCCTGGAGCTGAAGTACGGCAAGAAGGTCCTGCCGGACGGTCACCTGCGGGAGATGACCCGCATCTCGCACGCCATCGCCGAGGTCGTGAACCTCACGCCCTCCACCCACCAGCCGTACGTGGGCGTGTCCGCCTTCGCCCACAAGGCGGGCCTGCACGCCTCCGCGATCAAGGTCGACCCGGATCTGTACCAGCACATCGACCCCGAACAGGTCGGCAACACCATGCGGATGCTGGTCTCCGACATGGCGGGCCGCGCCTCGGTCGAGCTCAAGGGCAAGGAGCTCGGCATCGAACTGGGCGGCGACCGCGAGCTGGTCGGCCGGGTGGTCGAGCGGGTCAAGGAGCGCGAGCTCGAGGGCTACACCTACGAGGCGGCGGACGCGAGCTTCGAACTGCTGCTGCGCGAGGAGGTCGAGGGCAAGCCGCTCAAGTACTTCGAGGTCGAGTCCTGGCGCGCCATCGTCGAGGACCGCCCCGACGGCACCCACGCCAACGAGGCCACGGTCAAGCTCTGGGCCAAGAGCGAGCGCATCGTCGCCACGGCGGAGGGCAACGGCCCGGTCAACGCCCTGGACCGTGCTCTGCGTGTCGCCCTGGAGAAGATCTACCCCCAGCTGGCCAAGCTCGAGCTCGTCGACTACAAGGTCCGCATCCTCGAGGGCAAGCACGGCACCCAGTCCACCACCCGGGTCCTCATCTCCACGTCCGACGGCGCGGGCGAGTGGTCCACGGTCGGCGTGGCGGAGAACGTGATCGCGGCCTCGTGGCAGGCTCTGGAGGACGCGTACGCGTACGGCCTCCTGCGGGCCGGTGTCGAGCCCGCCGAGTAGCGGACGCTCAGCAGGAGTCCTCGGCGAGTCTCTCGAACTCGCCGAGGCTCATCGCCCGGTCGTCGGCCCAGACCCGGCCGGGCTTCAGGCCTGCGATGTCCTCGGCGGAGAACCCGACGATCCCGTTGTAGGAGTCGCCGGTGACGTAGTGGCCGAAGGCCAGCGTGTACCGGTGCCCCGGGAGCAGCCGCCGTTCGCCCCGGTGCCGGGCCTTCCAGGCGGCCGGCGGCGAGAACAGCGGGAAGTCGGCGTCCCCGCTCAGTTCCTCCTTCCGCACGTCCCACCCCGTGGTGACCGGCCCGTCCCCGGCACCCGCCGCCCACCCGTCGAGCGAGGGCGTGCGGTAACCGTCGTCCCCGCACGGCCGGATCAGTGCGTACGGCACCCCGTCCGCCCCCATCCGAACCCCGGCGAGCGGCAGATCCACCGCGGCGCACCCGCTGAGCAGCAGCACCCCGGCGACGACACCCACCGCCGCCACCCCGGCCCGTTTCATGTCCCGCCCCCTCACGGGCGGGACACGGCCCGCCCTACTGCAAGTGCCACTTCTGGTTGGCGGCCCCCGTGCACGACCAGATCTGTGCCCGTGCCCCGTTCGCCGACGAGTTGTCCGTCACGTCGAGGCACTTGTCCGCCGCCGTGTTGACGATGTCACCGGTCGAAGAGCTGTACGACCACCGTTGCGCACCGGTCCCGTTGCAGTCGTACAACTGCACCTTCGCCCCGTCGGAGGTCGAACCCGACGTCACGTCCAGGCACTTGCCGAGCGCCTGGACCGAACCGTCGGCCGCCACGGTCCACTGCTGCGCCGTGGTCCCGTTGCAGTCGTAGAGCTGCACGGGCGTGCCGTTGGCGCTCGAACCGCTCGCGACGTCCAGGCACTTGCCCGCGAGCCCGACGAGGGTCCCGGTCCGCGCGCCGCCGCCGGACTGCGTGCCCGACCAGGTGAAGGTGGCCGACGTCTTGCCGGGCAGTGAGTAAGTCGCGTGCTGCGAACCCCAGTCGACGGTGACCGTCTTCGCGGCGGACGCGTCGTTGTAGGCGATCAGCGCCTTCGAGCCGTCCGGGTTGCGCCAGGCCACGTTGGGCACGGACGACGACGCCGTGGACGCGATCCGCTGCGCCCCCGGCCGTACGAACTTCGTCAGGTGCCCCATGGTGTAGTACTCGACCGTGTAGTCGACGGTCCCGCTCTGCCCGTCCCCGTCGTGCACGGTGACCAGACCGGTGCAGGTGCCGCAACCCCCGTTGTGCGGGCCCTTGTTCTGGTCCACCGCCAGCGACCACTTCGTCACCGACCTGGCCCAGTTCCGGGTGTAGTCGACGATGTTGAGCATGTCCTCGCGCTGCTGGTTGGCGATCCAGGTGCCGCCCGAGTGCTCGGTGCCGAAGGCGTCGAGCGAGGGGTACTTGTCGTGGACGGCCGTCTGCTCGGCGATGTCCCCGCCGTAGCCGTGCCAGGCGATCCCGCCGAAGTTCGGGTGGTTGCGGACCGCCGCGTCGTCCACCGTCTGCGCGGCGTAGGAGTCGTACACGTCCCAGTTCCAGTCGTGCGCCAGCACCTTGGTGCTCAGCCCCGCCGCCTGCAGCTTCGGCAGCAGCTCGCTCTTCGTGAAGTAGGCCAGCCCGCTCGCGTTCCAGCTCATCGAGGGATAGCCCGAGCAGCAGGTCGGTTCGTTCTGCGCAGTCACGTACGACACGGGGATTCCCTGGTCGCGGTAGGCCTGGAGGTACCTCACGAAGTACGAGGCGTACGACCCGTAGTCCTCCGCCTTCAGCCAGCCCCCGTTGAGCGAGCCGCTGTCCTTCATCCATGCCGGTGCCGTCCAGGGCGAGGCCATCACCGTCAGGGACGGGTTCAGCTGGAGCGCCTGCTTCGTCAGCGGGACGACGTCCGCGAGGTCGTGCGCGATCGAGAACCTCGCCAGCGAGGCGTCCGTCTGGCCGGCCGGCACGTCGTCGTACGTGTACCCGTACCGCGCCAGGTCCGAGGCGCCCATCGGGTTGCGCAGGAACGACAGCCCGATCCCGTCCGCCGGAGAGAACAGCTTCCGCATGGTCGCGTCCCGCGTCGCCCGGGACAGCGCCCCGCTGCTGTTCATCAGCCAGGCCGCGGTGTCCGTGAAGGACGCCCCGCCCCCGGTGAAGGTCTGGTAGCGGGTGTTCTCGTCGACGGTGATGTTCTCGCCGCCGCCTCCGGTGCCGGACTGGAAGGCGAACGGAGTCTGCGCCTGGAGCCCGCGGACCACATGACGTCCGGCGTCGTCGTCGGTGGTGGTCAGCCAGACGGCGACCTGCTCGCCGGCCGCGTGCGCGGGGGGCACGGCCGCGGTGAAGCCCGCCGCGGTGAGCAGCCCGGCGAGGAGCAGCCGGAGGGTGTGGGGGGTTCTTCTCATGGACACATCGCCCTTCCTGACGGAACGTCTTGACGGGTGAGCGAGCCGTTAGTTAACTCACGACGTGATCTAAGTCATGAGTGAACTGTGAGAGCCCTGAGTGAACCAGAGAGCCGAGGGAAGGTCCATGCCAAGAACCGCCCTGCTCGTCTCCACCGCCCTGCTCGCCGCCCTGGTGCCCCTGTCGTGGGCGCGCGGCGACGGCGACCCGGCACCGACCCCGGGCGACCCCGGCGAGGGCGAGCTCCCCTGGGCCCGCCACCCCGCCGAGGGGGGCGACCCGGGGGGGTGCCTCCGCCCCG
>NZ_JBHYKH010000071.1:0-13169 GCF_042741275.1 Streptomyces sp. NPDC058964 | reverse complement strand
ACCCGACCCGGACCCGACCCGGGTAGACCGCTTCGCGGGCGAGGTCCCCTTCGCCTCCCAGCCCGCCGAGGGCATCTTCACGTGGGGGAGCGACGGCGACGACCCGCCCGCCCTGCAACTCGCCGGCCGCGCCGACGCCCCCAAGGGCGCCAAGGTCCTCTCGGGGACGTACGACATCAGCGGCTACGGCGGCTTCACCCACGACTTCGCCGCAACCGGACCCGCCCACGACTGGTCCGCCCACAAGGGCATCCGCTTCTGGTGGGACGGCCAGGACAACGGCAGGAAGATCGCCTTCGAGATCAAGGACGGCGGCGCCAACGGCGAGGCCTCCGAGCTGTGGACGACGTCCTTCACCGACGACTTCACCGGCTGGAAGCAGATCGAGATCCCGTTCACGGACTTCGTGTACCGGACGGACTACCAGCCGGTCGGCGGTATCGACCACGTCCTCGGACTCACCCGGATGTGGGGGTACGCGGTCACCCTCCCCGTGGGCGTCCAGGGCCGGTTCGCCATGGACGACGTGGAGTTGTACGGCAAGGCGGACCAGTCGCTGCGGGCCTCCGTCACCACCGACGCGGCCGTGTACCCGGTGAAGGAGGGCGGCACGGCCGCGGTCGGGGTCACCCTCGCCACCACCGGCGCCGCCCCGCTCGACGACCCGGTGACGGTCACCTACGAGACGGCCGGCGGTACCGCCGGCTCCGGCAAGGACTACACACCGGTCTCCGGCACCCTCACCTTCCCGGCGGGCAGCGCGTCCGGGGCGACGCGGACCATCAAGGTGCCCACGATCAAGGACCGGTCCGCCGAGCCGGCCGAGACCGTCCCGCTGAAGCTCACGGTCACCGGAGCCAAGGCCCCCGCCGAGACCCCGCAGGTGGTCATCGACGCACACGGACTGCCGTACCTGGACCGCAGGTTGCCGGTGCGCAAACGGGTCGCCGACCTCCTGTCCCGGATGTCACTGGAGGAGAAGGCCGGGCAGATGACCCAGGCCGAGCGTGGTGCCGTGGGGAACGGCGGCGACATCGCGGCGTACGGCCTCGGCTCCCTGCTCTCCGGCGGCGGCTCGACCCCCACCCCCAACACCCCCGAGGCCTGGGCGAGGATGATCGACGCCTTCCAGCTGAGGGCGCAGGCGACCCGCTTCCAGGTCCCGCTGATCTACGGCGTCGACGCGGTCCACGGCCACAACAACCTGGCCGGTGCCACGATCATGCCGCACAACATCGGCATCGGGGCGACCCGCGATCCCCGACTGGCCGAGAAGGCGGGCGCGGTGACGGCCGCCGAGGTCCGCGCCACCGGTATCCCCTGGGACTTCGCCCCCTGCCTCTGCGTCACCCGTGACGAGCGCTGGGGCCGTTCCTACGAGTCCTTCGGCGAGGACCCGGCGCTCGTCGAGTCCATGGAGACGGTCATCCAGGGCCTCCAGGGCCGGGCGGACGGCAGGGACCTGAGCCGGAACGACAAGGTCCTGGCCACGGCCAAGCACTTCGTCGGCGACGGGGGCACCGAGTACGGCTCGTCGACGACGGGTACGTACAAGATCGACCAGGGCGTCACCACGGTCACCCGCTCGCAACTGGAAGCGATCCACCTGGCGCCCTACCGGACCGCCGTCGACCGGGGCGTCGGCTCGGTCATGCCCTCCTACTCCTCCCTCGACATCCTCGGCGACGGCCGGGGCCCGGTGAAGATGCACGCGCGCACCGACATGATCAACGGCGTGCTCAAGGGCCGCATGGGCTTCGACGGCTTCGTCATCAGCGACTGGAACGCCATCGACCAGCTCCCCGGCGACTACGCGTCCCACGTCCGCACCTCGGTCAACGCGGGCCTGGACATGATGATGGTGCCGTACGGCTACAAGGAGTTCACGGCCGCGCTGACCGACGAGGTGAGGGCGGGGCGGATCAGCGGGAAGCGGATCGACGACGCCGTCTCCCGCATCCTCACCCAGAAGTTCAGGCTGGGTCTCTTCGAGCGCCCGTACGCCGACACCGCCGGCGCCGCCCGGATCGGCTCGCCGGAACACCGGGCCGTCGCCCGCCGGGCCGCGGCCGAGTCCCAGGTGCTGCTGAAGAACGACGGCGGAGTGCTGCCCCTGAAGAAGTCGCAGAAGGTCTACGTCGCCGGTTCCAACGCCGACGACATCGGCAACCAGACCGGCGGCTGGACCATCACCTGGCAGGGCTCCTCCGGCGCCATCACCAAGGGCACGACCATCCTGCAGGGCATGCGCGACGCCGGCGGGAACGTCACCTACTCCAAGGACGCCTCTGCGCCGACCGGCGGCTACGACGTCGGCGTGGTCGTCGTCGGCGAGACCCCGTACGCCGAGGGAGTCGGAGACGTCGGCAACGGCCACGACCTGGAGCTGTCCGCAGCCGACAAGGCGGCCGTGGACAAGGTGTGCGGGGCCATGAAGTGCGCGGTGCTGATCGTCTCCGGGCGGCCGCAGCTGATCGGCGACCGGCTCGGCGGGATCGACGCGCTGGTCGCCTCCTGGCTGCCGGGCACGGAGGGCGACGGCGTGGCCGACGTGCTGTACGGCAGGCGTCCCTTCACCGGGCAGCTTCCGGTCACCTGGCCGAAGTCCGAGGCCCAGCTGCCGATCAACGTCGGCGACGCCTCGTACGACCCGCAGTTCCCGTACGGCTGGGGGCTCACCACCCTGACCAAGGTGCCGGACGGCGGCGCGACGGCGCTGCGGGCACTCGCCGCCGCGGCGGCGGTGGCCGAGAGGGCGGGCGCGGACGGGACCGGGCGCGCACTGGTCGCCAGGGCACGGCTGATCGTGCAGAACAAGGTGGGACGGCGGATCACCGCGGCGGTGGCGAAGCCGTTCGCCGACGCCGGCCATCTGCTGCTGACCGGCCGGTACGCGCAGGCGGTGAAGCAGCTGACGGAGGCCTATCGGGCCGCCTGAGCGGCAGGTGGGAGGCGCACTCGACGGTGGGCGCCTCCCACCTGCTTGAATGACCATTTCATGTGGGTTCGGGTAGCTTCGAACCATGAAGGCCGTCGTACGGACCCGAAGCCTGGCCGGGCTGCTGCTGGCCCTGACGTTCACCGTCCTGACCGTGCTCGCGCCGGGCGCCTCGGCGGTCACCGGCATCTCCGCGATCGCCGAATCCCTTCGCAGGAATCCGGTCTACGTCGACCCGGCGGCCTCCGGACAACTGTCGACGGCCCACGCGGATGCCCTCACCAGGCAGATCAAGAACGCGAACAAGCCGCTCTTCATCGCGGTCCTCCCGGCCGGCTACCCCACCCGCAACCTCTTCACCGACCTGCGCACCGCCACCGGCATCACCGGGCTCTACGCCGTCCGCCTCGGCGACCGCTTCGACGCCCGGGCCGACTCCTCGGTCATGTCGCGCACCGCCGTGCGGAACCTGGTCACCAGCGTCCAGGGCGAGGACGCCAGGACCCAGTTGAGCGACTTCACCGACCGTGCCCTGGCCAACATGGGCGGCAAGGCCCCCGCGTCCTGGGGCTCCTCGGGCGGCGGCCAGGGTGTCTCCGGTGCCGCGCTGATCGCCCTCGGCGCGGTGGTGGTGGCGGGCGGCGCGGGGGCGTACGCCGTGGTACGGCGGAACCGCCGGCGCCGCGAGGAGGAGCAGCGGGCCGCCCTGGAGCGGCTGCGGGTGGTGGTCGACGAGGACATCACCGCTTTCGGCGAAGAGCTGGACCGGCTGGACTTCCACCCGGCGGAGGCGGGCGCCGACGACGCCATGCGCGCGGACTACGAGCGCGCCCTGGACGCCTACGAGCAGGCGAAGCAGTCCATGGCCGAGGCCCGCAGACCGGAGGACGTGCGGGCCGTCACCCAGGCCCTGGAGGACGGCCGCGTCTCCCTCACCCAGCTGGCCGCCCGCCGGGAGGACCGCCCCCTGCCCGAACGCCGGCCACCCTGCTTCTTCGACCCGCGCCACGGACCGTCGGTCGCCGACGCGCCCTGGTCGCCTCCCGGAGGCGCCCCGCGCGAGGTGCCGGTCTGTGCCGCGGACCGGACCCGGCTGGCCGACGGCCGCGACCCGGTCGTCCGCGAGGTCGAAACCGACCACGGCCGCCGCCCCTACTGGGACGCGGGCCCGGCCTACGGACCCTGGGCCGGCGGCTACTTCGGCGGCGGCATCCTGCCCGGCCTGCTCGTCGGCACGGTGCTGGGCGGCGTGATGGCCACCCCGTCCTACGCGTCCGACTACGGCACCGGGTACGGCGACTTCGGCGGCGGTTACGAGGGCGGGGACGTCTCCGGCGCGGACTTCGACCCCGGTGACTTCGGGGGCGGGTTCGGGGACGGCGGTGGCGGAGACTTCGGCGGCGGTGGGGACTTCGGCGGGGGCGGGGACTTCGGCGGGGGTCTCTGAGCGGAGGCCCGGCGGGGGCGGAACCGTACCGGTGCAGATGTGTCCGAGGACGGCCGGCCGGCTGGGGCTCAGGCTCCCGTCCGCACGCCTCCTGCGCTGCCGCCGGTCCCGGAACGCCCCAGGACGAGCGCGGCACGGGCAGTTCCGGTACGCCATGACGACCGCCTGAGTGCCCGAGCGCTATAGGACAGGATCCGTCCTGGTTCGCGCCTACCGTGCTCCCATGTCTGCCGTCGACGACGCTTCCCCGCCCCGCTCCTTTCCCTCCGCCGCAGCGGTCGACGCCTGGCTCGCCGCTCACCCCGCGCCGCATCCCGGCCTCTGGGTCAAGATCGCCAAGAAGGGCTCGGGGATCGTTTCGGTGAGCGCCGCCGAGGTCAACGACGTCGCCCTGTGCCATGGGTGGATCACCGGGCAGCGCAGGGCGCTCGACGCGAGTTTCTTCCTGCAGCGGATCACTCCGCGCAGGCCCGGCAGCCTCTGGTCGGTGGTGAACGTACGGCGGGTGGAGGAACTGGCCGAGGAGGGGCGCATGCGTCCGGGTGGCATCGCCGAGGTCGAGGCCGCCAGGGCGGACGGGCGGTGGCACGCGTCGTACGAGTCGCAGAAGGACGCGGCCGTCCCCGGGGAACTCGTGGCCGCGCTCCATGACGACCCCCGCGCCCGGGCGGCCTTCGACTCCCTCGGCAGGACCGACCGGTACCTCGTCATGCTCGGGGTGCTCCGGGCCCGGACCCCGCGGAGCCGTGCTGTCCGGGCGGCGGCCGCCGTGGCGAGGTTGCGGGCATGCGAGCGCCCGCCCTTCGATACGGGGAGTGAAGGGCGGGCGCGCTCAGGGGAGTGAGGCGGCGGGCGACGGCCGTTTCAGGCCGCCCTGTACCGCAGGCTCACGCGTTCTTGATCGCAGAGATGTCGAAGTTCAGCTTGATCTTGTCGGAGACGAGGACACCACCGGTCTCGAGCGCCGCGTTCCAGGTGAGGCCCCACTCGGAGCGCAGGATCTCGGCCTTGCCCTCGAAGCCGACGCGCTCGTTGCCGAACGGGTCCTTCGCCGCGCCGTTGAACTCCAGGTCGATGGTCAGCGGCTTGGTCACGCCGAGGATCGAGAGGTCGCCGGTGATGCGGTAGTCGTCGCCGCCCAGGGCCTCCGCCCTGGTGGAGCGGAAGGTCATCGTCGGGAACTCGTCGGTCTTGAAGAAGTCCGCCGACTTCAGGTGACCGTCCCGGTCGGCGTTGCCCGTGTCGATGCTTTCCATCTTCACGTCGAGGGAGGCGGTGGACTTCGACGGGTCGGAGCCGTCCAGCCGCAGCGAGCCGCTGAAATCGAGGAAGCCGCCCTTGACGTTGGTGACCATGGCGTGGCGGGCCACGAAGCCGATCGTGGTGTGGGACGCGTCGATCGTGTACTCGCCGGTGAGGGCGGCCAGCTCCGGGTTCACGCCGGCCGGGGCGGCGGCGGGGGTGGTGGACTCGGACGTGTTCTTGCGGCCGAAGATGCCCATGACGTGCTCCTTTGGGGGACGGAGTGCTTGAAGTTGAACGTTCAATGAGGTCAACGGGGACCACGGTAGATCTATTCCGTTCAATTTTCAACATTAGCTATGGGTGTGTTTCCGCCAATACGGCGCGTCGCGTGGTTCCGGGGTGGCGGGCGTAGTGGTAGACGCCATGCACATGACCGCCTCGCGTCGCACCTTCCTCGCCGCCGCCCTCCTCGCCCCGGCTCTCACGGGGAGGACGGCCGGGTCCGCCCGCGCCGCCGACGATCCCTACGGCACCCTCCGCCGCCGCTGGCTCGACATCGCCCTCGGCGCCGGATACGACCCTGCCGCCGAGCCCTACGCCTCCCGCCTCGCCCGGACCGGCGAACTGGCCCGCGCCCTGCGCGCCACCATGGCCCCGACCGCCGCCTCCCTCTGGCCCGACCGCCCCTTCGACCCGCCCTCCGGCATCACCCAGAGCTACAGCCGGCTGTGGACGATGACCCAGGCCTACGCCCAGGAAGGGACCGGTTCCACTGGTGACGCGGCCCTCCTCGCCGACCTGCTCCGCGGCCTCGACCACGTCTCCGCCACCGTCTACAACCCCTCCACCAGCCGCCACGGCAACTGGTGGGAGTGGCAGATCGGCAGCCCCCGTCTCCTGATGGACATCACGGCCGCGCTGTACGACCGTCTGGGCGACGACCGCGTGGCCGCCGCCTGCGCGGCCGTCGACCACTTCATCCCGGACACCGCGCTCACGGACTACTCCGGCACCTCCACCGGCGCCAACCGTGTCGACCTGTGCCGCTCCGTCGCCCTGCGGGGCGTCCTCGGCGCGGCCGGCGACCGCATCGCGCTCGCCCGGGACGGGCTCTCGCCCGTGTTCCCGTACGTGACGACCGGGGACGGGCTGTACGCCGACGGCTCCTTCGTCCAGCACACCTGGGTCGCCTACTCCGGGACGTACGGACAGGTCGTGCTCGACGGGCTGGGCCGGCTCGTCGCGCTCCTCGCCGGGTCCGCCTGGGAGGTGGCCGACCCGGGCCTGCGGAACGTCCTGGACAGTGTGGAACGGGCCTACGCGCCGTTGATCCACGACGGGTTGGTGATGGACGGCGTCAACGGCCGTGCCATCAGCCGCGGTTGTCTGGCCGACGACGACCTGCACGTCATGCGCAGCGACCACTACCACGGACACGCGCTCATCGCCGCCGTCGCGCTGCTCGCGGACGGGGCGGGCGAGGAGGAGCGGGAGCGATGGTACGGGCGGATCAAGGGCTGGATCGAACGGGACGACGTCACACCGGTACTGACGAGCGATCAGTTCTCGGTCGCCGATCTCGCACGGCTGCACGCCGTGGCCGGCCGGCCCGGGCCCGCAGCCCCCGACCCGGTCGGTCACCACCTCTTCGCGGCCATGGACCGCGCCGTGCACCGCCGGCCCGGGTTCGTCGCCGGCATCTCCATGAGCAGTGACCGGATCGCGTACTACGAGTGCGGCAACGGCGAGAACCCGCGCGGCTGGCACACGGGTGCCGGAATGCTCCAGTGGTGGGCGAGCGGCGGGGAGGGCCGGTCGGGTCAGTACACCGACTGGTTCTGGCCCACGGTGGACTGGTACCGGCTGCCCGGCACCACCGTCTCCGTCCGGCGGCTGGCCGACCGGGCCGGCGGCGAGTGGGGCGCCCCCAAGCCGGACGTGCGGTGGGTGGGCGGCACCACGGACGGTGAGTACGCCGCGGTCGGGCAGCATCTGAAAGGCCTCGGCTCGACCCTGGAGGCCCGCAAGTCGTGGTTCTGCGTCGCGGACGCGGTGATCTGCCTCGGCGCCGGGATCACCTGCGCCGACGGCGTCCCGGTGGAGACGATCGTGGACAACCGCAACCTGGGGGAAGGCGGGACACAGGCCTTCGTGCGGGGCGGTACCTGGGCCCACCTGGCGGGGCACGGAGGCTGGGTCCTGCCGCACGGCGGAGAATTGCGCACCCTGCGCGAGGACCGCACGGGTGCCTGGTCGGACATCAACAGCACGAGCACGCCGGAGCGCCGCACCCGGCGCTGGCAGACGTTGTGGCTCGACCACGGGAGGGACCCCACGGACGCCGACTACGTCTACGTCCTCCTTCCCGGCGCCTCCCGGCGCACCGTCGCCGCCCGTGCCGCCGACCGCCACTGGCTGTCGGTCCTCGCCAACGACGCCCGTGCGCAGGCCGTCGCGGTCCCGTCCCTGGGGCTGACCGCCGCCAACTTCTGGGAGGCTGGGACGGCGGGACCGCTGGCCGTGTCGGGCGGCGCCGGCGTCCTGATCCGGTGCCACGGCCGTACGGCTACGCTCTGTGTGAGCGAGCCACCGCGTTCGGGCGAGCCGCTGGAGATCGTCTGGGACCGTCCCGTGCGTTCGGTGGTGCGTTGCGACGACACCGTCGAGGTGCTGTCGACAGGCCGCCGTTTGAGGCTCCGTGTCACTCCGGGGATGGCATGTGCCACGCATGAATGTGAGGCGGCTCTCAGGTGACCGCTTTGTCGCACCCCTACAACGGCGATGCCCTCCAAGCAGTCGGAACGGCTGCATGCCGTTGAGGTTCTGTTCGGTGGTACCAGGAAAACGGGCCGGAGACTGTACGGAGTCGACGGCTCGCTTTGCTTGCTGTCCTTCGTAAGGTCGCTACATGACCGTTTTGGAAGAGAAGACGGGTGAGCCGACCGGCGAGCCGACGGACGCGCGCGGGCGGGTCGCCGAGCTGCACGAGATCCGTGTGCAGGCCGTCGCCGGACCCAGCGAGAAGGCGACGCAGGCGCAGCACGCGAAGGGCAAGCTGACGGCCCGGGAGCGGATCGAGCTGTTGCTGGACCCGGGTTCCTTCCAGGAGGTCGAGCAGTTGCGCCGGCACCGGGCGTCCGGTTTCGGGCTGGAGGCGAAGAAGCCGTACACCGACGGTGTGATCACCGGGTGGGGCACGGTGGAGGGCCGTACGGTCTTCGTGTACGCGCATGACTTCCGGATCTTCGGGGGTGCGCTGGGCGAGGCCCACGCGACGAAGATCCACAAGATCATGGACATGGCGATCGCGGCGGGTGCGCCGCTGGTGTCGCTGAACGACGGTGCGGGTGCGCGGATCCAGGAGGGTGTCTCGGCCCTGGCCGGGTACGGCGGCATCTTCCAGCGCAACACCAGGGCGTCGGGTGTCATCCCGCAGATCAGCGTGATGCTCGGCCCGTGCGCGGGTGGCGCCGCTTACAGCCCGGCGCTGACGGACTTCGTGTTCATGGTCCGTGAGACCTCGCAGATGTTCATCACCGGGCCGGACGTGGTCAAGGCGGTCACCGGCGAGGAGATCACCCAGAACGGCCTGGGCGGCGCGGACGTGCACGCCGAGACCAGCGGTGTCTGCCACTTCGCCTACGACGACGAGGAGACCTGCATCCACGAGGTGCGCTACCTCCTCTCGCTGCTCCCGCAGAACAACCGCGAGAACCCCCCGCACGCCGCGACCGCCGACCCGGCCGACCGGCGCTGCGAGGCGCTGCTGGACCTGGTGCCGGTCGACGGCAACCGGCCGTACGACATGGCCAAGGTCATCGAGGAGATCGTCGACGACGGCGAGTACCTCGAGGTCCACGAACGCTGGGCCCGCAACGTCATCTGCGCGCTGGCCCGGCTGGACGGCCAGGTCGTCGGGATCGTCGCCAACCAGCCGCAGAGCCTGGCCGGTGTGCTGGACATCGAGTCCTCCGAGAAGGCTGCCCGGTTCGTGACGATGTGCGACGCCTTCAACATCCCGATCATGACCCTGGTGGACGTGCCCGGCTTCCTGCCCGGTGTCGGCCAGGAGCACGACGGCATCATCCGGCGTGGAGCCAAGCTCCTTTACGCCTACTGCAACGCGACGGTGCCGAGGATCTCGCTCATCCTGCGCAAGGCGTACGGCGGTGCGTACATCGTCATGGACTCGCAGGCGATCGGCGCGGACGTGACATACGCCTGGCCGACCAACGAGATCGCCGTCATGGGTGCCGAGGGTGCCGCGAACGTGATCTTCCGGCGGCAGATCGCCGCGGCCGAGGATCCCGATGCGATGCGGCGTCAGATGGTGGAGGAGTACAAGGCCGAGCTCATGCACCCGTACTACGCGGCGGAGCGCGGCCTGGTCGACGACGTCATCGACCCCGCCGAGACCCGGCAGGTCCTGATCAGGTCCCTGGCCATGCTGCACGCCAAGCATGCGGACCTGCCCTCCCGCAAGCACGGGAACCCCCCGCAGTAGCCGTCCCGCAAAAGACACCGCACCGCCCGGTTCCCTTCAAAAAAGGAACCGGGCGGTACATTTTTTTGCGCGGAGTGTGGGAGGGTTGGGGGGTTGTAGGGGCTCCGGGTGGGCTCCAGGGCGGGGATCCGGGATCCGTGCTGGCGTAAAGCAGCGCGACCGGTATGATATTGACCGACCGCTCGTGCTGTTCTTGGCTGTACTTGGTTGTACCTGTCGTAGGGAGACGGCGTTGGACATCGACGTACTGGGGGCCCTGGCGGTGCGGGAGGGCGGAGTGCCGGTCACTCCGACCGCGCCGAAACAGCGTCAGATGCTGGCACTGCTGGCGCTCAACGCCGACCACGCCGTGCCCGTCACGGACCTGGTCGAGGAGCTGTGGGAGGGGCGGCCGCCCCGCAGCGCCCGTACCACTCTGCAGACGTACGTGCTCCACCTGCGCGATCACATCGCACGGGCCCTCGCCCTCGGCGCCGCCGCGGCCGGGGAAGAGGACGCGGCCCCGCGCGGCGCCAAGGACGTCCTGGTGACCCTGCCCGGCGCCTATCTGCTCGCCGCCGGCGGCGGCAGCAGCGACGTGCGCCGGTTCGAGAGCCTCGCGGGCGAGGGCTACCGGGCCATGGACGCGGCCTCCTACGCCGAGGCCTCGGCCCGGCTGACCGAGGCGCTGAAGCTGTGGAACGGACCGGCGTTCGCCGATGTCCAGCAGGGCACGCTGCTGGCGCGGGAGGCCAAGCGGCTGGAGGAGAGCCGGCTGTGCGCGCTCGACCAGCGCATCGAGGCCGACCTGCACCTCGGCCGCCACCGCGAACTGCTCTCCGAGCTCATCGTCCTGACCAGCCGTTACCGTACCCACGAGAACCTGCACGCCCAGTTCATGGTGGCCCTCGCCCGCTCCGGCCGTCGCAGCGAGTCCCTGCACGTCTACCGGCAGCTGCGCACCACGCTCGTACGCGAGCTGGGGCTGGAGCCCTCGCCCCGGCTGCAGCGGCTGCAGCACTCCATCCAGGTCTCGGCCGCCGAGGTACCGGGAGAGACGGCCCTGGCGGTCAGCACCGGCTGAGCCACCTCCCTCGCAGGAGCGAGTCGGCGGTCCGTGGATCACCCCGGACGGCGATGCGGTCGCGGTGAACCCGCCTGCACAATGCGCAGACGGCCAACCGGGAACCGACCTTGGAGACGCCACCATGACCGCTGCCTCGCCCCCGCCGGGGCACCCCGCTGCGCAGATGCCGGCCGCCGACGTGCTGGCCGAACTCACCGCTCTGCTGGCGGGTTTCGTGGCTGTCGAGGCCCAGACCGTCGATGCCGACGAGAGCTTCGCGGTGCTGGGGCTCGACTCCCTGCTGAGTATCGAGTTCATGGGCGTGCTCAACGCCCGCTTCGGCACCGCGGTCCCGCCGGACGCCCTGTACGAGTGCCCGACGCCGAAGGCCATGGCGGAGCGTGTGGCCGCCGAGCTCGGCGGTGCCGCATCCGTCCCGGCCGCGCCCGTGTCCGAGCCGGGCCCGGCCGGGGACCACGACGGTGACGTCCTCGAGCGGCTGCGCGGACTGCTCGCGCGGCTCCTCGGCTGCGCACCGGACGACATCGAGGCGGATGCCCCCTTCGTACTGCTGGGACTGGACTCCATCCTCTCCGCGCAGTTCGTCGAGGGCGTCAACCGGATCTGGGGACTGCGCGAACCCACGGCGATGCTCTACGACCACCCCGACCTGGCCGCCGTCGCGGCGTACGTCGCCGCGAACTCCCGCGCGGGCGCCGCCGGTTCGCCCGATCCCGCCGCCTCGGTCGCTTCGGTCGCTTCCCCCGCCCCGGTGGTTGCGGCGGCACCGGCCCTCGCGTCGGGTGGCGCGGCCGTCGATCTCGAGGCGCTGCTGGACGCGGTCCGCGACGATCTGCTCAGCGTCGACGAGGCGGCCGCCCTGCTCGGCACCCGGCCGGCCTGAGGCCCGGAGCGCTCTGTGCCCATGGACAGCCGCGAGATACTCACACGGTTCAAGGACGGCACCCTGGAACGCCGTCATGCGCTGGCGCTGCTGGCGGGCGCACGGGACACACCGGCCGCGGACACCGCGCCCTCCGTACCTCCCGCTCCCGCCGTACCCGCCCTTCCCGCCGGGCTGCGTGCGCTGCCCGATTCCCCGGTGCCGGCAGGGGGGAGCACACTGCCGGACGCTCCCGCCGGCTCCTCGCGCGCCGGTTGGTGCGCCGTCGTCGCACTGCAGGGCCGCTGGCCGGGGGCCGCCGATCCGGACGCCTTCTGGGAGGCGGAGCTGCGGGCCCGTGGTGCGGCCTGCCAACCCGACGACGGCGTGGACGTCCTCGATCCGGCCCTCTTCGCGCCGGACCCGGAAGAAGCGGTGCGCACGGACCACCGGGAGCGGTTGCTGCTGTCCGTCGCGCGGCAGGTCCTGGAGAGCGCCGGGTACGCCGGTGCCCGCCTCGAGGCACTGACCGGACCGGACGGAGAGCGGCGCAGCGTCGGGGTCTTCGCGGCCGGCGGCGCGGCCCGCCTGTCGCGCGTCCTGGATCTGCGCGGACCCAGCCAGGACATCGGCACCGGGCCCTCCTCGTTCCTCACCGCGCTGCACCTGGCCCTGGGCGCGCTGCGCGGGGGCGAGTGCGCGGCGGCCCTCGTCGCGGCCGCCGAGCCGCGCGCCCGCGCCCCCACCCCCGAACTGCTGAATCCGCGCCCCGCCCCCCACGCCGCCGCGGTCGCCCGGCACCCGGCCCCATCACCGCCTCACAGCTCCCGCCGCCCCCCGCCGCGCTCGCCGCCGGGGACGTCGTGCACGCCGTCGTGCCGGCCAGCGCGGTGGGGCACCCGGGAAGCGGTGCCCACCCCGCGCTGCGCGACCGGCTGCGGCGCCGGGCCCTGCTCGCCGCCGGAACACCGGCCGTACAAGTGCAGGTGGAGGAAGACGGATACGGACACGGGCACGGCGCCGGGGCCGCGGGAGCGGGACAGGCGGCGGCGACCGCCCTGACCCGCGCCGTGCTGCAACTGCGCCGCGCCACCCTGCTTCCCGGGC
>NZ_JBHYKH010000070.1:9585-25678 GCF_042741275.1 Streptomyces sp. NPDC058964 | reverse complement strand
CCCGAGAGGGGAGGGGCCGCCGACCGGTCAGTGTGCCGCGACCAGAACAGTGACCCCATGGAGCAGGACCTCGCCTGCGGCTTGGGCGTCGCCGAGGTAGCCGGCCACCATCGAGCCGTCGCGCAGAGCCACCATGGAGTCGGCGGACTGCTCGGGGCTGGCCGCGCCAAGTCGCCGGAAAGCGTCCCGCAGAACCTCACGGAACCAGCCGCGATGGCGCAGTACCGCCTGGTGGATCACGCTCCCGGGATCAGGGTACTCAGCGGCGGCGTTGATGAACGGACAGCCTCGGAAGCCCGTCCCGCACACCTCCTGGCCGATGCCGTGCGCCACCGCGACGAGGAACTCGGCGGGGGAGGAGATCTCCTTCTCGGCCGCGGTGACGCGGTCCCGGATCTGCTGGTCGGTCGCCTCCAGATAGGCGCGCACCAGATCGTCCTTGCCGTCGAAATGCCGGTAGAAGGTGCCCCGCGCCACGTCGGCCTCCGCCATGACGCGATCGACTCCGACGCTGCGGATGCCCTCGCTGTAGAAGAGCCGGCTCGCGGTGCCCAGCAGTCGCTCGCGCGCCTCGGAGCGGCGGACGGGCGCGGACACATCCTCTGTCTTCGACATGACACCAAGGATAGAACGGTCTTTCTGCTTGCGGACGGGCCGCAAGATGCCCCGGCACCCTCAACAGGACATCGCCGGCGCCCGGATCGCAGTGCACGGTCGCCTTCGGCAACTCGTCCGAGAGGCGCACCGCGTCCCCTGGCGGGC
Source organism: Streptomyces sp. NPDC058964 (assembly GCF_042741275.1). Classification (NCBI taxonomy): domain Bacteria; kingdom Bacillati; phylum Actinomycetota; class Actinomycetes; order Kitasatosporales; family Streptomycetaceae; genus Streptomyces; species Streptomyces sp. NPDC058964. The sequence continues at coordinate 24,916 of NZ_JBHYKH010000070.1, read as the reverse complement.
AAGTGATTGAACTCTCACTAGTTGAGCATTCAACAAAATTCTCCTAGGGTGGCGTGCGTAGCGACCGGGCGGACGTGTCCCGGTCGCCCCGAATGTGGATTGACCAATACAGAAAGACCAGGGACACCTCATGCCTCACCTGCTGCACATCGACTCCAGCGCCCGTGGCGAAGGCTCCGCGAGCCGTCGGCTGTCCGCCGAGTACGTCCGGGTGTGGAGGGATCGCAACCCGCACGGCACAGTCACCTACCGCGACCTCGCCGTCGACATCCCGGACTTCGTCTCCCCGGAGTGGATCACCGGTGTCTTCGGTCCCGCCGAGGCCGCGAACGCCGACACGAAGGCGGCCCTGGAGGCTTCCGAGCGTCTGATCGGCGAGATCGAGTCCGCCGACGTCCTGGTGCTCGGTGTGCCGATGTACAACTTCGGCGTCCCGGCCACCTTCAAGGCCTGGATCGACCAGGTGGTCATGGCGGGCCGCACCTTCGCGTTCGGCGAGTACGGTCCCGAGGGCCTGCTGAAGGGCAAGAAGGCCGTCGTCCTGCGGTCGTCGGGCAGCGACTTCGACAACCCCGCCTTCGCGCCGATGGACTTCCACGCCCCCTACATCCGCGGCGTCCTCGGCTGGATCGGCATCGCGGACGTGGAGATCATCGCGGTCAACGGCTTCGCGGCGGAACAGATCGACGCCGCAGTGCGCGAGGCGGGCAACGCGATTGCCGCCTCCGCAGGCGCCGCGTCGCCGGCTGCCTGACCCGGGGACGCGCGGTGCGCCGGATACGGGTCCGTGCCCTGCCCGGGCCCGTCCACGCCCCGGCCATGGGCCAGACCGCTCTCCCGCGTACGAAGAGCCTGTGACCGGTGGTCGTCGAGCGAACCGGTGCGCTCGGCGCCGGGCTCGCTGTACGCCTGCGAGCATCTCCGATGTCCGGCTCGTCCCGCCCCGGGGCGGGCGGCAGTTCGAAGACCGCTCCGGTGATCTCCGGGTGGGAGCGCAGTACGGCGGCGGGGACGGCGCCGAGGGCTCCGCCGAGGTCGACGACGTGGCGGGCGCAGGCCCAGTCGAAGTCGGCGGCGAGGGCTCCCGTCAGGGGGGTGCTGACACCGTTCATGCCACTGAGGAAGTCGCGTCAGGCGACCGGATCCTGGCTGAGCGTGGCGAAGAACCGGGCCCCGCTGTGTGTGACCTCGTTCTGGTGGGTGCCGGTCTGCAGGGCGTTGGTGAGGTCGCCCCAGAACCCGAAGAGACGGGCGTTGGCCTCGGGGGTGCAGCCCACGCAGGAAGGCCTGGCCCGGTCCGGGAACAGCTCCGTCGCGGCGCTGTTCCGGTAGACGCCCTCCTTCACGAGAGCGTTGGGCTCGCCGTTGATCGGGTCCCGGTGGGATTCGGCCCTGCACTCGACTGGGTCCGCGAGTGGGTGCGCGCGTGAACGCGCGCCCAACGGCCGGATGTGAAGCCACCGGTGAGCGCTACGCATCCGGCGTCGCCGGTGAACTCATCCGCTTTGGGCCGGAACCGAGGTGGGCCCGTGGCGCTCGGCGTCGAGGGATTGTGCAGGGTGTGCGTCGAGGGACGTCAGAGCGTCTTGATCTGACCGCCGTCGATGACGGTCTCCGTTCCGGTGATGTTGGCGGAGACGGGGGAGGCGAGGAACAGGGCGAGGTCGGCGACCTCGTGCGCCTCGGTGACCCGGCCAGAGCTGATGCCCATGCTCTGCGGCACGACCACGTCGATCGCTTCCTGTGCGGTGGTGCCGGCGGCCGCGGCGGTGGCCTCGGCGAAGCCGCCCGGCGCGGTCCAGAAGGGGGTGCGGACGGGCCCCGGGGCGATGGCGTTGACACGGACGCCCTGCGGGGCGAATTCCTCGGACAGCGACTTGTTCAGGTTGGTCAGCGCGGCCTTGGCCGCCGAGTAGTCCACCACCATGGGGAAGGGCAGCCGGGCGTTGATCGAGCTGATGTTCACGATCGCCGCGCCGTCGGCCGCCACCAGGTGGGGGAGCGCCGCGCGGCTGGCACGTACGGCGCTGAAGAAGGTCAGATCGAAGATCCGCTGCCAGTCCGCGTCGCTTACCTTGAGGAATCCGTCGCGAGGCTCGGCGACGCCGACGTTGTTGACAAGGATGTCAAGGCGCTGGTGGCGTTCCACGGCCCGCTGGACCAGGGTCTCGGCTCCCTCCGGGGTGGACAGGTCGACGGGCACGATCGTGACGTCGTGGCCGGCCGCCAGAGCGTCCAGTTCGGGAGTGGAGGTGCGGCTGCCTGCCACGACCTTGACGCCCTCGCGGGCCAGCGCCTCGACGACGGCCAGGCCGATGCCCTTGCTGGCCCCCGTGACAACAGCGACCTTGTCCTTGAGGTGCAGTTCCATGACAATCCCTTTCTGGATTGATCGATACATAATGATGGTAGGCCGAATCCCGGAGGGCGGCACGGCGGCAGCGGGTGGCCCTGCGGTGGTCAGTCCAGCGCGCGCATCGCGATGGCCAGCGCGTCCTCGGCGAACTCCTTGCCCACGCGCGCACGGCCGACCACGCGCACCCCTTGGATGAACGTGGTCAGGAACCGGGCCAGCTCCTTCGGGTCCTTCTCCGGAGACAGCTCGCCCCGCGCCTGTGCCCGCTCCAGAGCGCCGGCGAGGGCGGACTCGACCTGTCGAATCGCCGTGATGACGCGGTCTGCCGCCGAGGGCTGGTCGCCGCACTGCGCGGCGGCGTTGACCACGAGGCAGCCCCGCGTGGGGTCGGCCAGGTCCGCCTCGATCATGGAGGCGAGGACCTTGCGGACCGCGGCCCGGATGTCGGGCGCGCCGTCGAGGGTCTCCTCCAGGCCGCTGCCCTGGAGGGAGACGTAGCGCTCGAGGGAGCGGATGTAGAGCTGTTCCTTCGAGCCGAAGGCCGCGTAGAAGCTGCCGCTGCCTATGGACAGCTCCTTCAGCAGGTCCTGCAGGGATGTCTCGGCGTAGCCGCGGCGCCAGAACAGGTCCATGGCGCGGTCTACGGCCTGATCGATGTCGAACTCCCTGGTGCGTGCCATACCGACAGGGTAGCGCCCTTTGTGGAATAGTCAATCAAGTATAGGACGCGGCGGTCCACGGTCATTGCCTCGAGGGCAGCGCACATCAGGTCGGAGCCGACCGCGGGACACCACCCCCGTGGGCGGCGTCGGCATCGGCCGGGGGCAATGGCAACTGGGCAACATCGTCCTGGACCTGCTCCGCGCGGGACGATCCCAGCAGGCCCCGCCATGCGGCGACGGTGGGGCTGCGCCGCAGCGGGGCCCGGCACAGCACAGTGCTTTTGCGCGCTTCTGTCCGGTGCCTTCCACGAACAGGTCGTCGGGTTCAGCCTTCCGGCACAGCCCCCGTTCGATCCATTTGGTGTCCGCCATGCGGTGCGCGCGTCCTCTTGCGCTGACCTGCCTTGCATGTTGTTCCGCTCCGGGAGCAACGGGCCTGTGGCATCGTGCCGTTCGCGGATCGATCCCGTATCTGCCGCGCACTGTCACACCTTTGGGCGGGCCGTGTCGGTGATGTGCGCGGGCAGCGCCACGGGCGCCGGCCCACGGGCGCCGGCCCACGTGCGGCACCTCGGCGCCGTACCGCCGTGAAGGCGTCGGCCACCGACCCACCCGGAGGGCCACCGTGTTCCCGGTCTTCGCGGATCCGCCACTTCTTGGCGTTCCCGCCGACCTCGCGGCCATCCCGTTCCGTGCCGGCCGGACGGGTCTCACACTGACGTCGCCGGCACCGACGCCGGATCGATGAAAGGCCGCACACCATGCCCATATTCAGCGACGGGATCGCCGAGACCGAACTGCCTGCCGACTCTGCCGTGACGACCGATGTCGTGGTCGTCGGTTCCGGTCCCGCGGGCGCCTCTGCCGCGCTGCTGCTGTCGACGCGGGGCGTCGACACCATCATGATCACGAAGTACCGGTGGACGGCCAACACTCCCCGCGCGCACATCACCAACCAGCGGGCCATGGAGGTCTTTCGCGATCTCGGCATCGAGGACCAGGTGCTGGCGGACGCCACCGAACACGGTCTGGTCGGCGACACCGTGTTCTGCACCAGCATCGCCGGTGAGGAGATCGGCCGGATCCACACCTGGGGCACACGCCCCGACCGGGAGGCCGACTACCGTCTGGCGTCCCCCTGCCTGACCGTCGACATCCCGCAGACGTATCTCGAGCCGATCCTGGTGCGCAACGCGACACAGCGCGGTGCCCAGACGCGGTTCTCCACCGAGTACCTCTCCCACTCCCAGGACGCCGACGGCGTCACCGTCCAGGTCCTGGACCGGCTCACGGGGCAGGAGTACAGCATTCGCGCCAAGTACCTGATCGGTGCGGACGGCGCCCGCTCCAAGGTGGCCGCGGACATCGGCCTGCCGTTCGAAGGTGCCATGGACATCGCAGGGTCGATGAACATCACCTTCAAGGCCGACATCACCCGTCACGTCGCCCATCGGCCCTCCGTTCTGTACTGGGTCATCCAGCCGGGCTCGAACGTGGGCGGCATCGGTGCCGGACTGGTGCGCATGGTCCGCCCGTGGAACGAGTGGCTGATCGTGTGGGGCTACGACATCGCCGAGGAGCCCCCGGTGGTCGACGAGCAGGCCGCCGTCCAGATCGTGCGCAGCCTGCTGGGGATCCCGGATCTGGACGTGGAGATCACCGGCACCAGCCTGTGGGGCAACAACGAGATGTATGCGACCCGGCTGCAGCAGGGGCGGGTCTTCTGCGCGGGCGACGCCGTTCACCGGCACCCGCCGAGCAACGGCCTGGGCTCCAACACCTCCGTCCAGGACGCGTACAACCTCGCCTGGAAGATCGCTGCCGTACTCAAGGGGCATGCGGGTCCGTCCCTGCTGGAGACGTACAGCACCGAGCGGGCGCCCGTCGCGGAGCGCATCGTCAAGCGGGCCAACAAGTCCAGCCGCGAGTTCGTGGACATCTTCGAGGCGCTGGGCGTCCTCGATGCGGAGACCGAGGCGGAGATGGCCGCCGCCATCGAGGAGCGCAAGGCCAACACCCCTGCCGGCGCCGCCAAGCGGGCCGCCCTGGTCCGGGCGATGGACCTGAAGAACTACGAGTTCAACGCACACGGTGTCGAACTCGGCCAGCACTACACTTCGACGGCCGTGGTCTCCGACGGCACCGAACCGCCCGTCCCCGCACGCGACGCCGACCTCTACTACGAGATGTCCACCGTCCCCGGCGCGCACCTGCCGCACGCCTGGGTCGGCAACAGCGCGCAGCGCCGCGCCCTCATGGACCTGGCCCCCTACGACCGCTGGACCCTCCTGACCGGCATCGCGGGCGAGCCGTGGGAAGAAGCGGCCGCGAAGGTCGGCCAGGCCCTGGGCATCCCGCTCACGGCCGTCGTCATCGGTCCGGGCCGCGAAGTGAGCGACCTGTACTACGACTGGGCCAAGCTGCGCGAGATCGGCGAAAGCGGTGTGCTGTTGGTGCGGCCCGACAAGCACATCGCCTGGCGGGCCATGGAGCTGCCCGAGAACCCTGAAGACGAGCTGCGGCGCGCCCTGCTCTCGATCCTGGGAAAGGACTGAACGCATGCACTTCGTACACGACACGCTCCCGCAGCGGGTGCGGTTCGCCTCCGGTGCGGCCGCTGAGGGGCTCGCCGCCGAGGTCGCCGCGCTCGGCGTGCGGCGGCTGATGGTCGTCACGGGAACGGCCGAGAAGGACCTGGCCGACCGCATCACCGCCGCCCTGCCCGTGGTTCACCAGCACAACGACGTCGTCATGCACGTGCCCGGCGACGTCGCTCAGCGGGCGCGGGCGGCTGCCGCCGAGTGGGACGTCGACGCCCTGGTCAGTGTCGGAGGCGGTTCGACCACAGGCCTCGCCAAGGCGGTCGCGCTGACCACGGGGTTGCCGATCATCGCGGTACCCACCACCTACGCCGGCTCCGAGGCAACCGCCGTGTGGGGGATGACCGAGGACTCCGTCAAGACCACCGGAACCGATCCGAAGGTCCTGCCGCGCGCCATCGTCTACGACGCCGCACTGACGCTCTCCCTGCCCGTCGAGCTGAGCGTCGCTTCGGGCCTGAACGCCCTGGCGCACTGCGTGGACTCCATGTGGGCCCCGCGGACCGACCCCATCAACCAGGCTCTGGCCGTCGAGGGCGCCTGGGCACTGCGCGTCGGCCTGCCGATGGTCGTCGCGCAGCCGGATTCGGTGGAAGGCCGGGAAAAGGCGCTGTACGGCGCGTACCTGTCCGCCTCGGCGTTCGCGTCCGCGGGCTCCGGGCTGCACCACAAGATCTGTCACGTGCTGGGTGGCATGTTCAACCTTCCGCACGCCCAGACCCACGCCGTCGTCCTGCCGCATGTCCTCGCGTTCAACGCTCCGGGTGTTCCGGAGGCCGAGCAGCGCCTCGCCGCGGCCCTCGGCGCGCCCACCGCCAACGAGGGACTGGCACGGCTGCGCGACCAGCTGAACGCCCCGCGCTCACTGGAAGACCTCGGGATGCCCGAGGCGGGCATCACCGACGTCGCCCAGGCCGTCGTCGCCGCTGCCCCGGCCGGCAACCCGCGGCCGGTCACTCTCGATGCGATCACCGAGCTCGTCCGCATGGCGTGGGAAGGAACCGAACCCCGATGACCCACAGCACCACCGCCCCCGGTGCCCCTGTCCCGGCCGAGCAGCAGGAGCGGGAGGCCGAGATCACCCGCAAGGTGCTCGAGTCCTTCGACGGCTGCACCGACCCTCGGCTGCGTCAGGTCATGCAGGCACTCGTCCGCCACCTGCACGCGTTCGTACGGGAGGTCCGCCTGACCGAGCAGGAGTGGAACAAGGGCATCGAGTTCCTCACCCGCACCGGTCACATCACCGACGAGCGCCGTCAGGAGTTCATCCTGCTCTCGGACGTGCTCGGCGCCTCCATGCAGACGGTCGCCGTCAACAACGAGGCGTACGGAGAGGCCACCGAAGCCACGGTCTTCGGGCCGTTCTTCCTCGAGAACAGCCCCGAGATCGAGCCCGGCGGCGACATCGCCTTCGGCGCCGAGGGAGAGCCCTGCTGGGTGGAGGGCACCGTCACCGACATCGCGGGCACGCCGGTGCCCGGGGCACGGATCGAGGTGTGGGAAGCGGACGAGGACGGTTTCTACGACACCCAGTACGGCGACGACCGGATGGCGGCGCGGGGACACGTGTTCACGGATTCCGACGGCCGCTACTCCTTCTGGGGTCTGACCCCGACCTCGTATCCCATCCCCCACGACGGGCCGGTGGGCAAGCTGCTGGAGGCGGTCGGCCGCTCTCCGATGCGAGCCCCGCACCTGCACTTCATGGTCAGCTCGCCCGGTCTGCGCACCCTGGTCACGCACATCTTCGTCCGTGGCGACGAATTCCTCGACAGTGACACCGTGTTCGGGGTCAAGGAGTCGCTCGTCAAGGACTTCGAGGCGCAGCCGGCGGGTACGCCCACCCCGAACGGACGCGACCTCGGCGACCGGGCCTGGTCCCGGGTCCGCTTCGACATCGTGCTGGCACCCGACGGCACATGACCGCTCCATCCGGATCTCCGGGCCGCAGAGGGCATCTGCAGCCCGGAGACCGGCCGGGCTCACGCGCGTGACCGCGCCTCGCGCAGCACGTCGGTGGCCCGCAGTCCGAAACGCTCCTTGAACCGGTGGGAGAAGTGGGCCGCCGATCCGAATCCGCAACGCGCGGCCACCTCCGCAACGGTCATTTCTCCCCCCTCCTGCTCCTGCAACAGCGACCGGGCACGCTCCAGGCGACGCAGAAGCAGATACTGCGGAACGGTCGAGCCGCCCGAGGCGAACACACGCGACAGATGGCGCTCGCTGATCCCGACGCCCCGGGCGATGCGGGCCGCCGAGAGCCCCGAGTCGGCCAGGTGCTCGTCGATGTACGCCTTGGCGACGGTCAGGTGAACCGTGGACAGGGAGGGTGCGCGACCGGTCACCACAGAACCGAGCAGGTCCAGCAGGACGTCCTCGTCCACGCTCGCGGAGGATTCCCGGCGCAGCGCCTGAGCGACGAGCGTGGCCAGGGTCCTGGTCTGCACGACGCCGTCGTCGACGACCAGCGGCTGCGGCAGGGAGGTCGGCCCGCCGAGATCACGCCACACCGCGCGCGGGACCTTGACCGCAAGCTCCTCCAGGCCGTGCGAGAAACCACGCATGAAGGGCTGGTCCGCGTCGCACACCAGCAGCTGTCCCGGATGCAGCAGCCGGACCCCGTCGTCGTGGTAGAAGAACGCGTCGCCCGCCAGGTTCAGGTAGCACGCCACGGCGTCCGAGGGCACTCGGCGGATCTCCGCTCGGGGCCGTTCGACGACGTGGGGACTGCCGAGCACCCGGGCCACATGCACCCTGGGGAGCTGGAGGTTGATCTCCGTCGCGTCCAGGGCGGCGTCCTGCAGGGAACGGCAGCGCAGCCCGATCAGGGTTTCGGCATTGTGCTCTTCCCACAGGGCGATGCGTTCGGCTTCGGGCAGGCCCACGGTGCTGAAGCGCACCGGAGCGCCTGTCGTCCCGCTCTTCATCGCTCCAGGGTAGAGGTCACGGTCCCGATCCCTCCAGGGTGGAGGTCACGGTCTCGCGGCGCTCGATCCGAGGTCGTCGACGCACTCTTCGATCACCGAGGAGACCTGCTCGATCGCGGGGGTGCCGCGACGGGCAAGGCGGGCGAGCGCCAGATCGACGGACTCGCTTTCGGCGAGTGGTACATAGGCCACGCTGCCGAGGCGGAGGCTCTGTACGGACTCGGGGACGAGCGCGACGCCGTGTCCGGCCGCGACGAAGACGACCAGGGTGGCCGTCTCGCCGACCTCCATCAGTGACGCGGGCCGGAACCCGGCCCGCCGGCACGCGGCCAGGACCCGGTCGTACATGGAGGAGCGGGCGCGGGACGGGTGGACGACGAACGGCTCACCGGCCAGGTCCTTCAGCGAGATGCGTCGCCGGCCTGCCAGTGGATGATGCGACGGCAGCACGGCCACCAGGGATTCGGAGCGCAGCCGCGTGGTACGGATGTCCTCGTGGTTCACCGTGCCACGGAGGACCGCGAGGTCGTACGTGCCGGCGAGCAGGCCGTCGACCAGGTCGGGGGTGAGGAGTTCGCCTCGCAGTTCCATGGTGATCCTGGGCAGCCGGGCACGTACGGTACGTGCGACCCGCGGCAGTACGTCGTAGGTGGCTGTGCCGATGAAGCCGACGGAGACGCGGCCGGCTTCGCCGGTGGCCAGCTCCCGCATGTGGAGACGGGCCCGCTCCTCCTCCGCGACGAGGGCGCGGGCGTGCTCGACGAGGTGACGGCCGGCTTCGGTCAGTGCGACGTGCCGGGTGGACCGGGTGAACAGCGAGGTCCCCAGGTCCTTCTCCAGCTGTTTGATCTGCTGGGAGAGTGCCGGCTGCGCCACGTGCAGGCGGGCGGCCGCACGTCCGAAATGGCATTCCTCGGCCAGCGCCAGGAAGTACCGGATCTGCCGTAGTTCCATGACCCTATTTTATAAGACTCCGTTATCAATCGATCGCGATTAGGTCTTGGACGCACTGAAGTGTGAGCTCCTACGGTGGCGGGGTGACCGAAAGTTATCTCTACGCGGCAGCGCGAACCCCCTTCGGCCGGTTCTCGGGCGCTCTCGCCCGTGTCCGGCCCGACGACCTCGCGGCACAGGTCATCAGCGGGACACTGGCACGGACCCCCGAACTGGAACCGGCGGAGATCGGCGACGTGGTCTGGGGAAACGCCAACGGTGCGGGTGAGGACAACCGCAACGTAGGCAGGATGGCCGTCCTGCTGGCCGGACTGCCCACCTCGGTACCCGCCACGACCGTCAACCGTCTGTGCGGGTCGTCCCTGGACGCCGCCCTCATCGCCTCCCGCGCCGTCGAAAGCGGCGACGCGGACATCGTTCTCACCGGCGGGGTCGAGTCGATGACCCGGGCCCCGTGGGTCCTGCCCAAGCCCGAGCGCGCCTTCCCGGCGGGGGACATGACCGCGGTGTCCACCACTCTCGGGTGGCGCCTGGTCAACGAGCGCATGCCCAAGGAATGGACGGTCTCCCTGGGCGAGGCGAACGAGCAGCTGGCCGACCGCTTCGCCATCTCCCGGGAGCGCCAGGACGAATTCGCCGCCCGTTCCCACCGCCTCGCCGACGAGGCGTGGAACGCCGGCTTCTACGACGACCTGATCGTCCCCGTCACGGACCGCGACGGCATCGCTCTGCAGCGGGACGAGGGGATCCGCCCCGGGTCCACCACCGAGAAACTCGCCACGCTCAAGCCGGCCTTCCGCGCCGACGGCGTGATCACGGCCGGCAACGCCTCACCGCTGAGCGACGGAGCCTCGGCGGTCCTGCTCGGCTCGGGCTCCGCCGCGGCACGCATCGGCATCGACCCCGTGGCCCGCATCGCGGGCCGGGGAGTCTTCGCGATGGACCCGCAGATGTTCGGTTACGCCCCCGTCGAGGCGGCGAACAGAGCACTGAAGCGGGCCGGCATCTCCTGGGCCGACGTCGCCGCGGTCGAACTCAACGAGGCATTCGCCGTGCAGGCTCTGGCCTGCGTGGATGCCTGGGACATCGATCCGGCGATCGTCAACACCAAGGGCGGTGCCATAGCGCTCGGCCATCCGCTGGGCGCCTCCGGCGGCAGGCTTCTGGGCACTCTGGCCCGCCGCCTGCAGGAGTCGGAGCGGCGATGGGGCGTCGCGGCCATCTGCATCGGAGTCGGCCAGGCGCTCGCCGTGGTCCTGGAGAACGTCACCGGGAGCAGCCGATGACCGCGCGGGTGTGCATTCATCCGGACGAGGCGGTGGCCGGCATCGAGGACGGCTCGACGGTACTCGTCGGAGGCTTCGGAATGGCCGGCATGCCGGTGGCCCTGATCGACGCCCTGATACGGCAGGGGGCCAGGGACCTCACGGTCGTCTCCAACAACGCCGGAAACGGCGACACCGGCCTTGCCGCGCTGCTGGCCGAGGGACGGGTCCGCAAGGTGATCTGCTCCTTCCCCCGTCAGGCGGACTCATGGGTGTTCGACGGCCTCTACCGGGCGGGCAGGATCGAGCTCGAAGTGGTACCCCAGGGCACTCTCGCGGAGCGGCTGAGGGCGGCCGGAGCGGGCATCGGCGCCTTCTTCTGCCCCACCGGCGCCGGCACGCTGCTCGCCGAGGGCAAGGAGGTACGCGAGATCAACGGCCGTACCCATGTCCTCGAATACCCCATCAGCGGAGACGTGGCGCTGATCAGCGCCCACCGTGCCGACCGTATGGGCAACCTCGTCTACCGCAAGACCGCCCGGAACTTCGGCCCCGTCATGGCCACCGCGGCCACCACGGTGGTCGCCCAGGTCCGCCGGATCGTCGGGACCGGCGCGATCGACCCGGAAACCGTTGTGACACCCAGCATCTTCGTCGACCGCGTGGTAGAGGTGGCTGATCACGCATGACCCAGAATCCTCCGGTGATGAGCGAACAGGGCCCGCTGAGCAAGCACGACATCGCCGCCCTGGTGGCTCGTGACATCCCGCAGGGCGCCTACGTCAACCTGGGCATCGGCCAGCCGACCCTCGTCGCCGACCACCTGGCCGCCGACTCCGGCGTCATCCTGCACACCGAGAACGGCATGCTCAACATGGGACCCGCCGCGGGAGAGGGGCAGGTCGATCCGGACCTGACCAACGCCGGCAAGGTCCCCGTCACCGAACTGCCCGGAGCCGCCTACTTCCACCACGCCGACTCCTTCGCGATGATGCGCGGCGGACATCTGGACATCTGCGTCCTCGGTGCGTTCCAGGTCTCCGCACACGGCGACCTGGCCAACTGGCACACGGGCGCGCCCGACGCCATCCCCGCGGTGGGCGGGGCCATGGACCTGGCGATCGGGGCGAAGCAGGTCTTCGTGATGATGGACCTCTTCACCAGGGACGGAACGCCCAAGCTGGTAGGTGAGTGCAGCTACCCGCTCACCGGGCTCGCCTGTGTGAACCGCGTCTACACGGACCTGGCGGTGTTCGACATCACCCCGCGTGGGGTCGGCGTGAGGCAGACCTTCGGCATCGATGTGCGTGAGCTCGCCGATCGCCTGGACCTGCCCTTGCTCGGCGAGGACGCGTGAACCGGCGAGCCGCTCGTCACGATCCTCCGAAACCGGCGGGCGCGCACGCCCGGCCTCCCTGGTGCCCTGACGGGCACCAGGCCTGCCCGTAGGGATACGGCGGCGCTTCCGTGGACCCACAGCACCTCGTCGAGCGCCTCGTCCACCCCGGCACTGCCGTTGTGAAGACTGCTCGCAAAGCGCCTGCCGACCTGCAGCAGGCGCAGGAAATGTGTTCCTGGGGAGCTGGTGCGGCTGCTCTGCCCCGAAGCCCTGCGACGTGCGGCAAGAGAGCTTGGCACGGCCTTGTCCGCCCTCATGACGCCGCCCGCGAGGCAACGACGGACATGCTCTCCAGTGAGCCGGCCGACGCCCTGGCCGTTCTGTCCGGGGAGGTCGTGGACGGGTGCTGCGAACGTCGCCGCCAGGCGAACCCTCTCTGCCGCTCCGCCTCGCTCTCCGGCCGTCGTGCCGGTGGTGCTACCGGTCCGACGCTGCGCGAGCCGACCGGACGATGAGTGAGCGGAGTTCTTCCACAGCCCGGACGCGCGCCCCGGTCAGTTCGGGTGACGACAGCGTGGCCTGAGCGAGGGGGACGGGGCGTGGCGTACGGCGGAAGTGCTCGTCGAGGGTCGTGACGATGCCGGGGCACGTTCCCCATTCACCACCGATGACGATCATCTGCGGGTCGGCGAGAGAGACGGCGGCGGAAAGGACGCCGCCGATGGCCTGCGCCAGCGCTGCACGGATCCGCTGTGCCCGCTCATCGTGTCGGCGGAGGAGGTCCTGGAGTACCGGGACGTCGATGGCGGTGGAGGAGGGCCGGCGCAGACCGAGGACAGCGAAGACTTCGGTGAAGGCCATGGCCGAGCCGTCCGGCCCCGCCGTGCAGAGATGTGCGATCTCGCCCACGAGCCCTGTGTGCCCGCGTCGGACGGTGCCGTCGCTCACCACGGCGCAACCGAGGCCCTCGCCGAGGTGGAGGTAGACGAAGTCGTCGACATCCTGGGCGCAGCCGGCCTGGTGCTCGGCGCGGGCGGCCCAGTTCACGTCGTTGTCCACCAGCACGGGCCCGGTCACGCAGCCGGCGAGGACGGCGGGCGGGTCCAGGTCGCCGACCAGGAAGGGGGCGTCGGGCAGGTGGACAAGCCGGCCGGTTGCGCGGTCCACGGGGTCGGCGGCGCTGACCACCGCGAGGCGCAGCCGGCCGGGGACCCGCTCTGCCAACTGCTCCGCAACCGCAGTGAAGGCTTCAGCGGCCGCCTGCGGTCCCGAACTGGCTTCCAGCGGGGTCCGGACCTGCCCGTGGACCTCGCCGAGGGCGTCGACCGCTTCGGCCGTAACGCCGTGCGGGGTGATGCCGGCCACCAGCGCGGCGCCGAGCTGCGGGGCGAGGGCGTAGTAGGAGCCGACTCGTCCGCGTCCGGTGGTGCGCTCGCCGGTGTCGACCACCAGACCCGCCTGGCTGAGCCGCTGGACGCTGTCGGAGATCGTCGGCTTGGAGATCCCGGTATGTGCGGAGATCTCCGCTCTGGTCAGGCGCGGATGGGCCATGAGCGAGCGCAGCACGTGCTCGTCGCTCAGGGTGCGCAGCAGTTCCAGTGACGGCTTCGGCTGGGTCATGCCCCCATTCTAGTAAGGACTCTTGCCTAAAAGCTCGGGACTGCCTACCGTCGTATTTAGTAAGGAGTCCTCACCAAAGGAGTCGAGCGATGACGCTCGCCGCTGAACCACACCGCGCCCCCGTCCTGCCGCACTGGGAGCAGACACCCGCGGACCTCGCCGCCGCCATCCGCGAGATCAAGCCCGCTCTGCGCGCCCGCATCGAGGCTTCGGGCCGCACGGTCCAGGAGGTCTTCGCCGCCGTCGAGCAGCGCATCGAGGTGCGCGTCGCCGAGATCGAGGCCGACCGTGGGCGCGGGGAGGACGTGTGGCCCGTCCTGGATTACGCCGCGATCGCCGACGGAACCGTCACGCCGGCCCAGATGACCGAACTCAAGAGGCGCGGCTGCCTGGTCGTCCGTGGTCACTTCCCGCGCGAGCAGGCGCTGGCCTGGGACGCCGACATCGTCGACTACGCCGAACGCAACGAGTTCTTCGGGAACTACACCGGGCCCGGCGACGACTTCTTCGGAAGTGTCGGCTCCAAGCCCGAGATCTACCCCGTCTACTGGTCGCAGGCCCAGATGCAGGCCCGCCAGTCCGAGCGCATGGCCACCGTCCAGTCCTTCCTCAACTCCTTCTGGCAGCACACCTCGGACGACGGCACCCAGTGGTTCGACCCGGACCGCGACGCGCTGTACCCAGACCGCATCCGCCGCCGCCCGCCGGGCACCGATTCCTCCGGCCTGGGCACCCACTGCGACCCGGGCACGCTCGACCTGTGGATGACCCGGGAGTACCAGAAGGCGTTCCGGCACCTCTTCGACGGCAGCGTCGAGCAGTACGACCCCTGGGACGCGGCCCACCGCACCACCGGGCCCCAGTACCCCGGCTCCACCATGTGCTCGGCCTTCCGCACCTTCCAGGGCTGGACCGCGCTGTCCGACATGGACGCAGACCAGGGCGTGCTGCACACCGTGCCGATCCCGGAGATCATGGCCTACCTGCTGCTGCGCCCGCTCCTGCCGGACGTGCCCGAGGACTCGATGTGCGGAGTGACCGTCAACCAGGTCTTCCCGGTCACCAAGCGCTGGCATCCGACGCTCTACCGCGCCCTCACCCCGATCCCGGACGTGCGCGCGGGTGACTCGGTGTGGTGGCACTGCGACATGATCCACAGCGTTGCCCCGGTCACTGATCAGAAGGGCTGGGGGAATGTCATGTACATCCCCGCTGCCCCGTGGTGTGCCCGCAACGAGCGCTACGCCGCCGAGGTCCGCGAGGCCTTCGTCACCGGCTCAAGCCCCGGTGACTTCCCCGAGGAGCACTACGAGCGTTCCTGGAGCGGCCGGTTCACCATCGATCAGCTCAATGAAACCGGCCGCCGAGGGCTGGGTCTGGACTGAACCGAAGACGTCGGGTACGTCGCGGGGCCGCGGTGAATGAAGGCCGGCGCGGGGTCATGGAAATGGGCACCGGTCGTGGATGCCGGGCCCGCTCGTGGGGGAGGGGGCGGGGGGGGGGCGCGCGGGCGCCCGGGGCCGGGGAGCCGGCCCCCCCCGCCGCCGCCCGGGGGCCGACGCTCGCACCGGCGGCGGAGCAGGACCAGGAGGATCACCAGGTTCAGGG